>NZ_JBHSRW010000349.1:0-1673 GCF_042659205.1 Leucobacter soli | reverse complement strand
CGATCCGCGGCGCCGAGTCGAACGCCGCCGTGAGCGAGAGCGAGCTGGTGGGCAGCGAGGCGAACGTCGTGCTCGCCATCCCCGCCGGCGGCCTCGGCGAGGTGGCGCTCGTGCGCCACGGAGAGCGCGTCTCGCTCTCCGCAACCGCCACCACGGCGATCCCGCGCGGCACCCACGTGCGCATCGTGCAGACGCTGACCTCCACATCGGTGCTCGTCGAAGCGGCGGCCCCGGAGACGGCGATCCACGACGACGCGTCGGACGAAGACCCGTCGAGCGACGACCCTCGACCTGCGAACTGACCCCCGCCCCCGACCCCGGAGACACCCATCATGTTCTTCCTCACCCCTGCCTTCATCGGCATCTTCGGCGCGCTCATCGCGCTCGTGCTGATCGCGCTGGTCATCATCAAGCGCTATCGCATCGCCAAACCGGATGAGGCGATCATCGTCACCGGCGGCAAGGGCAAGGAGGTGCGCAGCGCCGACGGAAGCGTCACCCGCGACCTCTCGGGCCAGAAGGTCGTCACCGGCGGCGGCGTCTTCGTGCTGCCGTTCGTGCAGAAGTCGTTCAGCATCTCGCTCCGCTCGCGTCGCCTCTCGATCACGACCGAGGCGCAGACCACCGACGGCATCACGATGCAGGCGCAGGCCGTCGCAGTCGTGAAGGTCGGCGGCACGCAGGAGATGATCCGTGCCGCGGCTCAGCGCTTCCTCTCGAACTCGGACGAGATCGACGAGTCGACGCAGGAGGTGCTCTCGGGCTCCCTCCGCTCGATCATCGGCGGCCTGACCGTGCTGCAGATCATCCGCGACCGCGCCGTCGTCGCGCAGAGCGTGCTCGAGGCCGCCGAGGAGGCGCTCACCAAGCAGGGCCTGGTGGTCGACACCCTGCAGATCCAGGAGATCCGCGACGGCGCCGACTACATCACGAACATCGGCCGCCCGGAGGCGGCGAAGGTCCGCCAGCAGGCGGACATCGCCGAGACCAACGCCTACCAGGCCTCGGAGGAGGCGAAGATCGCGGCCGAGAAGGTGCTGCTGGATCGCAACCGCGAGCTCAAGCTCCGCCAGGCCGAGATCCAGGCGGAGACGGACAAGGCCTCGGCGCAGGCGTCGGCCGCCGACCCGCTCGAGCAGGCGATCCAGCGCCAGGCCATCGTGCAGCAGCAGGAGCTGACCGCTCAGCGCGAGGTCGCGCTGAGGAAGGAGCAGCTGAACGCCGAGGTCCGCGCCGTCGCCGAGGCCGAGGCGTTCAAGGTCGAGGCGCTCGCCCGAGCGAACGCGACCGCCGCCGTCGCGACCGCGGAGGCCGAGGCGAAGGCCACCGAGGCGAAGGGTATCGCCGAGGCGCGAGCGACCGAGGCCAAGGGCCTCGCCGAGGCGCAGGCGATCGAAGCGCGCGGTCGCGCGTTCGAGGCTCAGGCGGACTCGGTGCTCGCCCAGGAGCTCATCCACCTGCTGCCCGCGATCGCGCACGAGTACGCGCAGGCCATCGGCGCCATCGAGACGATGACCGTCGTGTCGACCGACGGCACCTCGAAGGTGGCCGGAGAGGCGATGGGCAATCTCACGGGGCTGCTCGACATGGCCCGCGACACGGTCGGCATCGACCTCGCCGCGGTGCTCAACGGCGCCGTGACCGGCGGAGCGGCCGGCGCCGCCGCCGGTCGG
>NZ_JBHSRW010000348.1:0-1681 GCF_042659205.1 Leucobacter soli | reverse complement strand
CGCCGCCGTAGGCGCATCGGCCTCCGCTGGAGGCACCGGCGCCGATGCTCACGGGCGCGCACCGGTGGCCGGTACGGTCGGCGACCCGGGTTGGAATGCGCTCAGGGTGCGGTACCGCGAGCTGCTGGCCGAGCTGATGCTGCACGACCTCGAGGCAGGTGGGCCCGAGAGCTTCGACACGGTCTCGGCAGCCCTCAGCGACCTCGCGAGCGGAGCGCTCGAAGCCGCGCTCGCGCTCGCCCGCGGCGCTCTCGTCGCGGGCACCTCCGGGGCACCGGTTCCGGTGGAGCACGTGGCCGCGACACGGCTCTCGGTGATCGCGATGGGCAAGTGCGGCGCCCGCGAACTGAACGTGGTCAGCGACGTCGACGTGATCTTCGTCGCCGAACCGGCGGACGACTCGCTCGATGCCGACACCGCGCTGCGCGTCGCCACGCGCCTCGCCGCGGAGCTCATGCGCGCGATCCACGATCCCGCGCTCGAGCCGCCGCTGTGGCAGGTCGACCCCAATCTGCGTCCCGAGGGCCGGCAGGGCCCATTGGTCCGGACGCTGGGCTCCATGCTCAGCTACTACGAGCGCTGGGCAAAGACCTGGGAGTTCCAGGCGCTGCTCAAGGCGCGGCCGGTCGCCGGCGACCTCGAGCTGGGCGGCGCCTTCGTCGAGGCGACCCGTCCGCTGGTCTGGGCGTCGAGCGGCCGCGAGGATTTCGTCGGATCCGTGCAGCGCATGCGCGAGCGCGTCACCGAGCACATCTCCGAGGATCAGCGGGAGATCGAGCTCAAGCTCGGGCCGGGCGGGCTGCGCGATATCGAGTTCAGCGTGCAGCTCCTGCAGCTCGTGCACGGCCAGTACGACGATCGTCTGCACCTGCGCGGCACGCTCGAGTCGCTCGCCGCGCTCGTGGAGGGCGGCTATGTCGCCCGGGGCGACGGGGATCGCCTCGCCGCCGACTACCGCTGGCTGCGCACGCTCGAGCATCGCCTGCAGTTGCGCGAGCTGCGCCGCACCGCGCTGATGCCGCTCGAGGACGAGCCGCTGCGGGTGCTCGCACGCGCATCCGGTCTCGCGGCCACCGGTTCGGGTCTGGTCGAAGCGTGGCGCGGCGTCAAACGCGAGGTGCGCGAGCTGCATCTGAAAGTCTTCTACGCCCCGCTGCTGAGCGCGGTCGCGGCGCTGCCCGGCGAGGAGCTGATCCTCGGCTCCGATCAGGCGCGCGCACGGCTGCACAGCATCGGCTTCCGCGATCCCGAGGGCGCGATCCGTCATCTAGCCGCGCTCACGAAGGGGACGTCGCGCAACGCCCGGATCCAGCGCAATCTCCTTCCGGTGCTGCTGCAGTGGCTCGCGGAGGGCACCGATCCGGACTACGGCCTGCTCGCGTTCCGAAGGGTGAGCGAGGCCAATCGCAGCACGCCGTGGTACCTGCGACTGCTGCGGGACGGCAGCGAGGCTGCCGAACGTCTCACTCATGTTCTGTCGAACTCGCGCTTCGCCGCCGAGCTGCTCGAGTCCGTGCCGGAGGCGGTCGCCTGGCTCGAACGGGACGAGCTGCTGCGCCCGGTTCCGCTCGAGGCGCTGCTCGACGAGATGCGCTCGCTCGCCTCGCGTCGCGAGCACATCGAGGCGGCCGCCGAGGCGCTGCGCACCGCGCATCGACGGGAGGTGCTGCGGCTCGCGCTG
>NZ_JBHSRW010000347.1:0-1688 GCF_042659205.1 Leucobacter soli | reverse complement strand
GGCGGCGATGCGGCCGGCGGCGGGGCAGCCGGTTCGAGCGCGGTCGGCGGCGGCTCCACCTCGGACGGCGCACCCATCGACCTGAACCTCGCGGATGCGAGCGCACTGGAGCAGCTGCCGCGCATCGGTCCCGCATTGGCGCGGCGGATCATCGAGTGGCGTGAGGCGCATGGCCGGTTCGAGAGCGTCGATCAGCTGCTGCAGGTCTCGGGGATAGGTGCGAAGACGCTCGAGGGGTTCCGGGACCGGGTGCGCGTATGAGGCGCGAACGCGGCGCCGGTCGCGGCACGGACGCTCCGGCACCCGTGCAGCGTTCTCCGCCGGGGACCTGGCGCCTTCTGCTTCCCGCGTTCGTCACGTGGGGCATGGCGGCCTGGTCGGTCGCCGTGCCCGGCACCGCTCGCTGGGTGCTCGTCGCAGCGCTGCTCAGCGGCACGCTGCTGGTGTCGACCGCGGTCATCACTCGGACATCCGTGCGCACGGCTGCGGGAATCCGGCCGAGAGCCATAGGCGCGTCGATCCTCCTCTGCACGATGCTGGTGGTTGTCGCTGCGAGGATCGTCTCCCAGGAGCATGCGCGAGAGGACACGGACCTCGCGCAGGCGGCGGACGCGGCTGCCGCCATCGAGTTCCGAGTCGAGCTCGCAGGATTCCCCAGGTGCAGCGGATCGGACGGCGCCTCACGCGCCTGGGTGCGGGCTGAGGCGATCGTGCCGCGGGGGCGGGTGCCGGTGCTGCTCTGGCTCTCCGAAACCTCGGATGCGGGCTGGGCGCCCGGCCGCGAACTGCGCGTTCGCGGGGTGACGAGCCGACTCCCTCCGGGAGGTGCGGCCTACGCGATCCGTGTCGACACCGCGGTGCTTGCGGAACCCGATTCCGCGCGGGCGGGGCTGGGCGTGCTCGCAAGCGAACTCCGAGCCGGGCTTCGCGCGGCCGCCGTCCGCCAGCCGGGTGCTGAGCTCGTTCCGGGCTTCGCCGTCGGCGACACCTCGCTCGTCACCGATGCGCTCGATGCGGCGATGCAAGAGAGCTCGCTCACGCATCTCACCGCGGTCTCCGGAGCGAACTGCGCCCTGGTGACGGGTGCCGTCGTCCGCATGCTGGCACTGGTGGGCGTCGGCCGCCGCGTACGCACGGTCTGCGCGGGCATCGGGCTGGGCGGATTCGTGGTGCTGGTGGGCCCGGACGCGAGCGTGCAGCGCGCGGCGGTGATGGCTGCCGTGCTGCTCGTCTCGGGTTTCGGAGGGAAGCGCGCGGTCGCCCCGCCCGCTCTGGGCCTCGCGATGCTCGTCCTGCTCGGCGCGGACCCCTGGCAGGCGCTGCAGCCTGGGTTCTCGCTCTCGGTCGCCGCGACCGCTGGCATCCTGCTGCTCGCGGCGCCGATCTCCGGAGCGCTGCATCGTCGAGCGTGGCTTCCGCAGTGGCTGGCCCTCGCGGTGTCGGTGGCCGTCGCGGCGCAGATCGCCTGCGGTCCGCTGCTCCTCCTGCTGCAACCGGGGATCCCGGCCATCGGTGTGCTCGCCAACGTCGTCGCCGGTCCAGCGGCTCCGTTCGGCACGGGCATCGGCCTCCTCGGCCTGCTCCTCCTCCCGATCGACGAAGCGCTCGGCGGCATGGCGGTCCTTCTCGCGAGTCTGCCGGCGCGGTGGGTCGCCTCCGCCGCGCACCTCGCCGCGGCGATGCCGCTG
>NZ_JBHSRW010000346.1:0-1699 GCF_042659205.1 Leucobacter soli | reverse complement strand
GCCCCCGCCGCCTTCGCCGGCTACGCGGGCGACTCCGCGGCTCCGAGCGGCGTGCTGCTGCGCCACAACGGACTGCACCTCGAGATCGTGGTCGACCGTTCCGGCGCCATCGGCGCGACCGACGCGGCCGGCGTGCAGGACATCCTCGTGGAATCGGCGCTCACCACGATCATGGACCTCGAGGACTCGGTCGCGGCGGTCGACGCCGACGACAAGGCCCTCGGCTACCGGAACTGGCGCGGCCTCATGGACGGCACCCTCGCCGAGCAGGTCACCAAGGGCGGGCGCTCCTTCACCCGCACCGCGAACCCCGACCGCGAGTACGTCGCGGCCGACGGCGGCGCGCGCGTGCTGCCGGGCCGATCCACCCTCTTCGTGCGCAACGTCGGCCACCTCATGACCACCGACGCCGTGCTCGACCGCGACGGCGCGGAGGTGCCGGAGGGCATCCTCGACGCGATCATGACCGTGCTCGGCTCGCTCGCCGACCTCCCCGCATTCGGCGGCGCTGCGGCCGGCCGCAACTCGCGCACGGGCTCCGTGTACATCGTGAAACCGAAGATGCACGGCCCCGACGAAGTCGCCTTCGCCGTCGAGCTCTTCGGGCGCGTCGAGGCGCTCTACGGTCTCCCGGCCAACACCGTGAAGATCGGCATCATGGACGAGGAGCGCCGCACGTCCGCGAACCTCGCCGCCTGCATCGCCGCCGCGCGCGAGCGCGTGGTGTTCATCAACACCGGCTTCCTCGACCGCACGGGCGACGAGATCCACACCTCCCTGCAGGCGGGGCCGATGCTGCCCAAGGGCGCGATCCGCACCGAGCCGTGGCTCGGCGTCTACGAGGCGCGCAACGTCGCGATCGGGGTCGCCTGCGGCCTCGACGGCCGCGCGCAGATCGGCAAGGGCATGTGGGCGATGCCCGACCTGATGCACGACATGCTCGAGCAGAAGATCGGGCACGTGCGCTCGGGTGCATCCACCGCCTGGGTGCCGTCGCCCACGGCCGCCACCCTGCACGCGCTCCACTACCACGAGTTCGACGCCTTCGAAGCGCGCCGGGCGCTGCCCGCCCTGCCGGCCGACAGCCTCGACACGCTGCTGCGCATCCCGCTCGCGGGCGAGGGCGATCTCGCCCCCGACGTCGTCGCGACCGAGGTCGACAACAACGTGCAGTCGATCCTCGGCTACGTCGTGCGCTGGATCGACCAGGGCGTCGGCTGCTCGAAGGTCCCCGACATCCATGACATCGCGCTCATGGAGGATCGCGCCACGCTGCGGATCTCGAGCCAACTGCTCGCGAACTGGTTGGCACACGGCGTCATCACCGAGGAGCAGGTCGACGAGAGCCTGCGACGCCTCGCCGCCGTGGTGGATCGGCAGAACGCCGGCGACTCCGCCTACGAGCGGCTGCTCGGCGGTGCCGATGGCGGTGCCGATGGCGGTGCCTACGGCAACGGTGACGATAGCGGCGACGGCGTGCCCGGCGGCGTCGCGTTCGAGGCGGCCCGCCGCCTGATCGTCGAAGGCGCCGCGCAGCCGAACGGATACACTGAACCCCTGCTGCACGCGCTGCGCCGCGTCAAGAAGGGGTGAGCATGAGGGGTGCGGAGGGGTACGGCACCGCCGATCGGGCGGAGGCGCTCGCCGAGCTCCTCGCGCTGCTCCCGGACGCCGTGCTCGCCACGGCCGACGAGGTCGA
>NZ_JBHSRW010000345.1:0-1703 GCF_042659205.1 Leucobacter soli | reverse complement strand
CGCCGGCGCCCGCCCCGACCGGGGACGACCTGCGCCGTCGGCGCGCAGCCGAGCTCGTCACGGCGATGACGGATCGGGAACGCGTCGCGAGCGTCCTGATGGGTACGCGTCCGGGGTCCGCACCGGGCCCGCTGCGCCGCTACCTCCGGGGGAACGGCCTGGGCGGCTTCATCCTCATGGGCGACAACGTCCCCGGATCCGCGGAGGAACTCCGGGAGCTGACGGGCGAGCTGACAGCCGACCCCGGGCTGCCGCCGCTGCTCGCGATCGACCAGGAGGGCGGCGAGGTCAGCCGGATCCCCTGGGACGACCAGCCCGGAGCGGATCGCCTCAAGCACGAGCCGGCGAGGGACACCGAGGCGGCGTTCCGCGCCAGGACCGGGCTTCTGGCCGAGACCGGCGTGAACGTGAACTTCGGAATCGTCGCCGACGTCCCGAACGGCGAGGAGAGCTTCATCTACGGCCGGGCACTCGGCAAGAGCCCGAAGTCCGCCGCCTCCCGCGTGCGGGCCGCGGTCGATGGCGCGCGGAGCCTCGCGCGGTCGCCGCTCGCTCCCGTCGCCTCGACGCTCAAGCACTTCCCCGGACACGGCGCAGCCGAGGGCGACTCGCACGTGGGCGTGCCGAGTTCCACGATCTCCTTCGAGAAGTGGCGCGAGACCCATGCCCGACCCTTCGCCGCCGGTATCGACGCGGGCGCCGAACTGCTGATGTTCGGGCACCTCGCCTTCACCGACGTCGACGAGCAGCCGGCCTCCCTGTCGCCGGAGTGGCATCGGATCGCGCGGGAAGACCTCGGCTTCGACGGCGTCATCGTCTCCGACGATCTCGGGATGCTGCTGAGCTCCGGGCTGCCGGAGTACCGGAGCATCTCGGCGATCATCGTCGCGTGCCTGGCCGCGGGCACCGACCTCGCGCTCGTGATCCAGGGCGTCGATCCGGATGGAATGGCCGAGATCATCGACGACGTCGCCCATGCGGTCGAGGAGGGGTGGCTGCAGGCCGACCGGCTGCAGGACGCCGCCGAACGCGTGGCCGACCTTCGGCTCAGGCTCGGTGAGGCCGCGCACTCCGCCGGGTGAGAGCCAGTCGAGTGGGAGCCAGCCGGGTGAGAGCCCGCCGAGTGAGAGCCGGCCGGGTGACAGCGCATCCGGTCATGGCGCTTCGAGCCGCAGCGCTTCAGGCGACCACGTCCAGGCCTGCCTCGGCAGCGCCTCGGGTTCGAAGCGCTCCAGCAGCTCCGCCATACCGATCGGTTCGCCCGGTTCGGCGAGCCCGAGCGATGCGGCGAGCACGGAACGGATCCGATCGGGCCCGATCCCCTGCGCGGCCAGATCCTCCACGGTGACGGCGCCGTCCCGCTTCGCGAGGCGGGATCCCTCCGGGCCCAGCACGAGGGGCACGTGGGCGTAGGCGATCTCGGGCGGGCTCGGCAGTCCGAGCAGCCGCTGCAGGAGGATCTGCCGCGGGGTCGACGAAGCGAGGTCGTCCCCGCGCACCACCTGGTCGACGCCCATGTCTGCGTCGTCGACGACGACGGCCAGATTGTAGGCGATCGCACCGTCCCCGCGCTGCAGCACCAGGTCGTCGACCCCACCGGTCACGCCGCCGAGGATCAGATCCTCGAAGTCCGGCGGGACGACGCCCTCCGGCACGCGGAGCCGCAGGGCCGGCGCCCTCGGCGCGATGCGCTCGCGCGCGGC
>NZ_JBHSRW010000344.1:0-1712 GCF_042659205.1 Leucobacter soli | reverse complement strand
GCCCCGTGCCGTGGTCGCACGAGCCGAACCGCGGCGTGCTGCGCGCGCTCTACGCGCTGCGCCGCGCGGCCGACAGGATCGGCGAGCACGCCGAGGTCCGGCGTCTCACCGAGTTCCTCGAGGGTGCGGATCCGACGGCGATCGCCGCGATCGAGGCCGGGGCGTAGGACCCGAGTTGACCGCTTCTCTTTGATTCCGGTGTTCTGGGTGTCGGGATCGGCGTGATTATGCGGAAGTTTCTCGGGTAGCGGGGCACTCACGGGCGAGGTTCGTGCGCTGTCTGCATGGTTGAGTTCGTGCGTCGCGTGCGGACCGCGTCGGGAGCGACTGCGGTGCTCGATCCAGTCCGCAACCCCGGTCTTCGCTGCAGCACGAGTCGCCCAACGCCGGTAAGCCCAATCCCACCCGCCCCCATCCTGCGAGAGGCGGGAAATGGTGGAAATTCTCCCGCAGAAGAACCTTTTTCCGCCTTTCACCGAGGCATGCACGGGAACGGAAGTGCGGGGAGAGCGTAGGCGCGTCACCGGGAGAGGTACGTGAACTATTGACACGGCCCGGCGGCTCGGGAGCGGGGCACCAATTCGGTCGACTCAGCGGATCCGGCGGCGATCGCCGCGATAGAGGCCGACAGGTAGGCCTCTTGCGGCCGGCCGCGGACCGATCCCGCCGGATTCCATCAGGATCGCGGCGGCCGCGCAGGCCGCGCAGGCCGGGCGACCTGACGGCGCCGGCGCGAGCGCGATCAGCGCGGCACGACGACCACGCCGCGGTAGGCGGGATCGCCCCAGCGCGTGATGAGGTCGACGCCGGCGAGCGGGATCGGCAGGGCGCTCGTATCCACCCAGCTCTCGCCGTGCTCGGCCTCGACCCACGGATCCGAGACGATCAGCACGTCATCGATCACGTCGTGCGCCAGGATCCAGTGCGGGGCGGGGTCGCCGATCAGGGGAGCGAGCGCGATCAGCAGGAAGACGTCGGCGCCCCCGACGACGAGATCCCGGATCTCCTCGACCGGCACCCAGCGCCGTTCGATCTCGACACCGAGCTCCGCCGCCTGCCGCAGAGAGTCGTGCTGCAGCTGCTCGCGCAGGCGCCGCTCGAACGGCTGGTCCCTCCACTCCTCGAGCAGGACCAGCTCTTCGGTGCTGAGGATCACGCGAGGCGTGCGGAGGGTGAGCCCGGTCGTGCCGATCTCCCCGGCGGTGGCCACTGCCAGGCCGATCGGCTCGCACGCGGGCAGATTGGTGGCGCGCCGCCAGAAGTCGAGTTCGCGGTTCTGGTTGTCGGATGCGTCGCCGCCGGCGTCGTCGGGGCGGAGACGGCCGAGGCCGCTGCGTTCCAGCGACATGAGGGCGGTCACGGCGCCGCACGTCACGTCGGTGGTCTGCCCGTAGTAGGGAGCAGGGCGGGTGGGTGCGGCGCCGAGCCACTTCGACCAGGACCTGGTGAATGCGTCGGATCCGGGGCGGGTGCTCGGCACGGAGGGCAGTGGATCCGGATCGCGGACGAAACCGAGGTCCGCGAGCATCGCCTCGCGCTCGGCGTCGAGCGGGGCGAGTGCGGGATGCTCCTCGAACTTCACGACGATGGGCGCCGGGCGGGATCCGTCGACGGCGGTCGGGGCGTCGTCCGCCGCCGCGGCGACGGCAGCGCGGAATGCCGCGGCGTCGATCGCCAGGACGTCGACGATCTTGCGGTAGGCCGCGTGCGGG
>NZ_JBHSRW010000343.1:0-1713 GCF_042659205.1 Leucobacter soli | reverse complement strand
CCAGCCGGCGGCGGCCATGGCTCGCAGCAGGTAGCCGTCCCGCGCGAGCGCCGCGGGGATGCTGCCCTGCGCGAGCGTGCGCAGCGCCCCGATCAGCAGACGGTACTGCTCCGGTGCGGGGCCCCCCTCGCTCAGTCGCTCGGCGGTCTCGACCATCACGCTGCCGGCGCGGTAGCGGTCGTAGTCGCCGCTGATGTGCGGGCCGTAGGCGCCGAGGGTTGAGGCCTGCGTGATGGTGTCGAGCGTGCGGCCTTCGTAGAGCTGCAGATCCGCGACCATGAACGGCTCGAGCCTGGCCCCGAACTTCGAGGAGGTCCGGCGCACGCCCTTCGCTGCGGCGCGCAGCAGGCCGCGCCCCTGCGTGAGCAGCGTGACGATGCGGTCGGCTTCGCCCAGTTTCTGGGTGCGGAGGACGACGCCTTGCTCGCGGTAGAGGGGCACCCCTCCATTCTCCCGCATCTGAGCGGTCGGGTCCGCTCGGCGGGCCGGTGGACGTCGTGTCCGCGCGCTGCACGAGCATCCACTGACGAACTGCCGAGGGGAGTATCCGGGTGCAGGGCGCGCGCGGCGGGATCTGAGAGAATGGCAGCGATATGTCTGCCACACTCACCGCGCCCGGCCCGCGTACCGACGAGCACCGCCTGCGCATCGGTCCGATCGAGCTCGACGTCCCCGTGGTGCTCGCGCCGATGGCCGGGATCACCAACACGGCGTTCCGCCGCCTGTGCCGCGAGTACGGAGCCGGTCTCTACGTCAGCGAGATGATCACCAGCCGCGCCCTCGTCGAGCGGACACCGGCGTCGCTGCGGCTCATCAAGCATCACGAGAGCGAGACGCCGCGCTCGATCCAGCTCTACGGCGTCGATCCGCGCACCGTCTCCGAGGCGGTGCGGTTCCTCGTCGACGAGGACCTCGCCGACCACATCGACCTCAACTTCGGGTGTCCGGTCCCCAAGGTCACTCGCAAGGGCGGGGGATCGGCGCTGCCGTGGAAGAGCGACCTCTTCCGCGCGATCGTCGAGGGCGCGGTGAACGCGGCCGGGGCGATCCCGCTCACGGTGAAGATGCGCAAGGGCATCGACGCGGATCACCTCACCTACCTGGACGCGGCGAAGGCGGCGGAGCAGGCCGGTGTCGCCGCGATCGCGCTGCACGGCCGCACCGCCGGCGAGTTCTACAGCGGCCAGGCGGACTGGTCGTCGATCGCCGCGCTCAAGGAGGCCGTGACGAGCGTGCCGATCCTCGGCAACGGCGACATCTGGTCGGCGACCGAGGCGATCCGCATGGTGCGCGAGACCGGCTGCGACGGAGTCGTGGTCGGCCGCGGGTGCCTCGGACGGCCCTGGCTCTTCGGCGACCTCGTCGCGGCATTCCGCGCCGAGGCCGGCGAGCTCAGCAGGGACGAGGCGGAGGCCGCGACGGCGAAGCCCCCGCTCGGTTTCGTCATGGACGCGATGCGGCGGCACACCGTGCTCCTCGTCGACTTCTTCGACGACGACGAGGATCGGGCGTGCCGCGACATCCGCAAGCACGTCGCCTGGTACTTCAAGGGCTACGGCGTCGGCGGCGACACGCGCCGCGCGCTGGCGGCCGTCGAATCGCTCGCGCAGATGGACGAGATCTTCGCGACGATGGACGCCTCCATGCCCTACCCCGGCGAGGGCGCCGAGGGCCAGCGCGGCCGCGCCGGCAGCCCGAAGCGCGTGGCGCTGC
>NZ_JBHSRW010000342.1:0-1722 GCF_042659205.1 Leucobacter soli | reverse complement strand
CCCGTGCCGAAGGCGGCCCCGAGGCCCGCCGCGCCCCCCGTGAGGAGGGAGCGGCGGGCGAGCCCGGGGTGCCCGTCGTCAGTGCGCGTCATGCCCGTCGCCGTGATCGTGGTCGTGCCCGTCGCCGTGGGAGTCGTCGCCGTACTCCTCGTTCGCGCCGGCGTAGTCCTTCACCAATGCGGTGAGCTCGACCTCGGTGCCGTCGGAGAAGCGGAGGGTGACCGTCGTCTCGTCGCCGGCGAGCAGATCGCGCTGCAGATCCAGCAGCATGAGATGGTTCGCACCGGGCGCGAGTTCGAAGCTTCCGCCGGCCGGGATCGTCACCGGTTCCGCGATCTCCTGCATCACGCCGTCGGCCGTGACCTCGTGCAGTTCGACCGAGCCGGCATCGGGCGACTCCGCGCTCGCGATCACGAGGTCGTGGTCTCCGCGGTTCTCGAGCACGCCGAAGAGGCCGGTCATCCCGCCGCTCGGGGCCGACTTCGCCCAACCGTCCAGCAGTTCGACGCCGCTGCTCGTCTCATCGGTCGTCCCGCCGTTCGCCCCGGTACCGGCCTCGGCCCCGTGCGACGTCTCGTGCGCGCCGCTCGCGCCAGGCGACGCGCAGCCGCCGAGTGCGAGGGCGGGCAGCAGGAACAGCGCCGCCCCGAGCCGGGCGGGGAATCGCCGCCTCACCGGGCGTCGTCCGCGTTCGGAGCCGACTCGTCGGTGTTCGTTGCCGACTCATCGGTGTCGGATGCCGCGCCTGCAGCCGCCTCGTTCATCGCGCGTGCGCGCCTCCGGCTGCCGACGATCACGGCGGCGACGCCACCGGCGACGACCACGCCCGCGCCGATGACGACCGCCGCGATCGATCCTGCTCCGAGGCCCGATGAGGTCGCGGTATCGGCGGACGCGTCCCCGTCGTGCTCGTGCTCGTGGCCTTCGTCGTGCTCCTCGCCCTGCTCATCGCCGTGCGAATCGGTTTCGTCGGCCGGCGCGGGTGCCTCCGTGCCCTCGCCTGCGGTGCCGTCGTCGTCCGCGGGCAGCCAGCTGACGAGGCCGTCGGCATCGAGCCGGAAGACCAGCAGACCCTGGATCGGATGGCCGTCGCTCGAGACGACCCGCCAGGCGATGCGGTACATCCCCTCGCCGATGTCTGCGGCGAAGCGCTGGACGACATCGCGCCCGTCGACCTCCGGGGCGCCGTCGGCCACCTCCTGCTCGTCGGCGTCGGTGATGAGGATCTCGCTGCCGACGTCCATGATGTCATTGCTGAAGCTCAGGGTCAGCCGGTCGGCGTTTCCGGTCGCCTCGTCGATGTCGACGCGGTAGCCGGTGATCTCGTCGTGCGCGAGCGCCGGGGAGGACGCCCCGAGCGTCAGCGCGAGTGCGGCGCCGGCGGCGATGAGCCCTGCCGCCAGGGTGCGCGCGACGGTGCGGGGGCGGGTGGGTGTGTTCGTGTGCATGTTCGTATGCATGGTCGTTGTCTTCATCTCTTCTCCGGCCGCGGCCGGGTCGGCGGATCACCGCCGACGGAGACGCGGCGGTGTCAGAACGTGGAGGCGAGGGCTGCGGGAGGACCGCGATGGCTGATCGCGGAGAGCACCGTCAGGCGGTCTCGGAGGGCCGCTCGTACGGTCTGGACGCGAACCGCGGTGCGGCTCGGCGGCGCCACCGGCGCCGCTGCCGTCGGGCGGAGCAGCACCTGGAAGACGACGCGGCCGAGTACGGCAGCCGCCT
>NZ_JBHSRW010000341.1:0-1732 GCF_042659205.1 Leucobacter soli | reverse complement strand
CCCCGACCCCGCCGCCGCGCACAGCCGGGCCTTCCGCTTCGATTTCGCGGAGACGCCGACGCGGGTCCCGCCCGCGCGATCCACCGCGCCTGCGCGCGCCGGGATCCGCACGAAGAACGATCATTCCGTACCGGAGCAGAGGAGGCACGTGCCGTGCTGACCGATCAGATCATCCGATCCGCCGTGCGGCGGGCACTCGCCGAGGATGCGCCGTGGGGAGACCTCACCACCGAACTCGCCATCCCCGAGGGCGCGGAGTTCCAGGCCCGGGTCATCGCGCGCGAGGCCGGCGTCTTCGCGGGCGGCCCGCTCGTGGTCGCAGCGTTCACCGAGACCGACCCGCGCGTCGAGATCGTGGGGCTCGCTCCCGAGGGTGCGCCGTTCGTCGCGGGCGATGAACTCGCGAGGATCACGGGCCCCGCCCGCGGCATCCTCACCGGCGAACGCGTGGCGCTGAACTTCGCCCAACGCATGAGCGGCATCGCGAGCCTCACCTCGCGCTACGTCGCGAAGGTCGCGCACACACGGGCGCGCATCGCCGACACGCGCAAGACCACACCGGGTCTTCGCGCGCTCGAGAAGCACGCCGTGCGCGCAGGGGGTGGAGCGAACCACCGCTTCGGGCTCTCCGACTCGATCATGGTGAAGGACAATCACCTGGCCGCGCTCGGGGCCGTCGATCCCGAGACGACCACCGCGGCATTGACGAAGCTGCGCGAGCGCGCCGGGCACACCACCTCGATCATCGTCGAGGTGGATCGACTCGACCAGCTCGAGGCCGTGCTCGCCGCCGGGGTCACCGGGGTGCTGCTCGACAACTTCTCCCTCGACGATCTCTCGGCCGCGGTGCGTCTGATCGACGGCGCGGTGATCGCCGAGGCGAGCGGCGGCGTGACCCTCGACACCGTCACCGGCATCGCGGAGACCGGGGTCGACGTGATCTCGGTCGGGCAGCTGACGCACGGTGCGCGGGCCCTCGATCTCGGTCTCGATGCGGGTATCGATACGGGTCTGGACGAGGGATGAGCACTGCGGCAGCCGAAACCTCGTCGCGCTATCTGGATGCGGCGGCGACCGCGCCGCTGCGGACCGAGGCGCGCGCCGCCGTGCTCGCCGTTCTCGACGAGCGGCAGGCCAATCCCTCGAGCGTGCACTCGCCGGGACATCGCGCGAGAGCGAGCGTCGACGCCGCCCGCGTGGAGATCGCGAGCGCGTTCGGGGCGATGCCTGCCGAGGTTGTCTTCACTTCCGGAGGCACCGAGGCCAACAACCTCGCGATTCTCGGCCTCGCTCTCGCGAACCCGCGGGGCCGGCACCTCGTCACCACGCCGATCGAGCACCCGTCGGTGCTCGAGAGCTGTCGATATCTCGAGCGCGTGATGGGCTTCGCACTCACGATCCTGCGGGTCGACGATCGCGGGCGGGTCGACCCGGCCGAAGCCGAGGCGGCGATCCGAACCGACACGACCCTCGTCTCCGTGGGGCTCGCGAATGCCGAGATCGGCACGGTGCAGGCCGTGCCAGAGATCGCTGCCGCGGCGCATGCGCGCGGGGCGCTCGTGCACACGGACGCCGTGCAGGCCGCTGCGTCGCTTCCCGTCGGCTTCGGCGGCGCCGGCGCTTCCGCCTGGCCTGGATCCGACGTCGACGCGATGACGATCGCCTCGCACAAGTTCGCCCGGCCCGATCTCGGTGATCTGCCCGTGCTGCTCGATTCGGCTGCGACCGACGC
>NZ_JBHSRW010000340.1:0-1733 GCF_042659205.1 Leucobacter soli | reverse complement strand
GGACGCCGGTGGGCAGCAGCACTACCGCGGCGAAGCACCGCAACTGCCGCCGCAGCCGCGGCCGCGCGCGGCGAATCCGCGTCTGGGCGACCGCATCGTCACCATCGTGCTGCTCGCCATCGGGGCGCTCGGCGCCCTGTACTCCGCGGCCTCGTTGCAGCAGCTGCCGAACAGTCTCGCCCTCCTCGGCGATGCGCTCGCGATCGAGGGCTTCGTCGTTCCGGCCGCGGTGAGCACCCTCGGAACGGTCGGTGCGCTGATCGTCCTCGCCGTCTACGCGATCGCGCTCATCTACTCGATCCAGCGCATGCGGCACCGCAAGCTCGCGTTCTGGGTGCCGCTCGCCGCCGCGGCGATCGCGTTCATCGTCGTATTCGCGTTCACGGCCTTCGCGTTGAACCAGGCGCCCGAGCTGATCCAGGTGCTCTCCGATCCCTCCGCCACGGCGAAGCTGATCGATTACCTCTCGGGGATGAGCAGCTCCACACCGTAGATGCGGCGCGCGCCGGAGGCCGCTGCGGCCCCCGGCGGGGTGACGATACGCTGTGAGTCATGACTTCAGCGTCGAGTTCGTCTGCACCCGGGGATGCGGACCGGACCCCGCGACTGCCGCGCGGTCTGATCGCTCGCTACGCCACGGGCTCGCTCGGTACGGGCGGCTTCGGCACGCTCCCCGGCCTGGTGCTCGTCTACTACCTGACCGATTCCCTGGGCGTCACGGCGATCGTCGCCGGGCTGGTCGTCACCCTCGCGAAGGTGTGGGACGTGCTGATCGACCCGATCATCGGCGGACTCAGCGACCGCGCCCTCGCGCTGAACGGGACTCGCCGCGGGCCCATGCTGATCGGCGCCATCGGGCTCCCGATCGCCTTCATCCTCACCTTCGCCGTGCCGACGGGGCTGACACCGGCCGCATCCGCGATCTGGGTGCTCGTCGCGTTCGTCGCCGCGGCGACCTTCTTCAGCCTGTTCCAGGTGCCGTACATCGCCCTCCCCGCCGAATTGACGAGCGGCTACCGGGAGCGCACCCGGCTGCTCACCTGGCGCGTCGTCGTGCTGACGCTCGCGATCCTGATCTTCGGAGCAGGTGGCCCCGAGATCCGCGGCATGTTCCCCGACGACTCCGCGCTCGGCTACCTCGTGATGGCGATCGCGGCGGCGCTGCTGCTGTGCACCGGCCTGGTCATCGGAGCGTCGGTGGCGCCTCGCCAGGCCCCGCTGCCCGCGTCGACCAGGGATCAGGCACCGCGCCCCGGGCCGCTCTCGGTGCGCCACTACCGGGAGGGCTTCGCCGCGCTTCGCGACAGCCA
Organism: Leucobacter soli; assembly: GCF_042659205.1. Lineage (NCBI taxonomy): Bacteria > Bacillati > Actinomycetota > Actinomycetes > Micrococcales > Microbacteriaceae > Leucobacter > Leucobacter soli. The sequence continues at coordinate 423 of NZ_JBHSRW010000340.1, read as the reverse complement.
GCCGTTCCGCGCACTGCTCGGCACGTTCATGCTGCAGGGGCTCGCGACCGGGCTCATGCTCGCGGGCGCGCAGTTCGTCGCCGCCTGGGTGCTGCGTGACGAACGCGCGGTCACCGCGCTGTTCCTCGCGCTGATCGCGCCGGCGCTGCTCGTCACCCCGATCTGGCGGATCGTCGCCGACCGCATCGGCAAGGAGCGGGCGTACCGCCTGGCGACGCTCCTCTTCCTCATCGCCACGGTACTGCTCGTCGCCATGCTCTGGTCCCCCGGGTGGTGGGTGGTCGCCCCGGTCGCCCTCGCCGGGGCCGCCTACGCCGGCCTGCAGGCGCTGCCGCTGGCCATGCTGCCGGACGTGATCAGCCACGACGCAGCGGGCGGCGCACGAGAACGCGTTGCTCCCGCTGGGCCGGAGGCCGACACAGA
>NZ_JBHSRW010000339.1:0-1763 GCF_042659205.1 Leucobacter soli | reverse complement strand
ATCTAGCGCCATGAGCTGGGCCTGATCCCCGGGCTTCGCGCGCTTGCTCACGCCGACGCTGCGCAGGATCGCCCAGGCCGCGCTCGGTCCGGGCACTCGGCCGTCGACGCCGTAGCCCAGCATCCGCATCGCGGCGAGGGCGGCGACGGGGGAGGCCGGGCGCCTGCCTCGGACGGCGTCGGCGGCGCTCTGGAGGGCGACGATGAACTCGCGCGCCGTCTGCTCGGTGACCGGTGTGATCGTCAAATGCGCGCTGTGCGGCAGCCTGACGCCGTTCGACTGGGTGTGCCCGGGCTGATGCTGGATCATGAAGCCGAGACGCGTCAGCGCATCGGTGAGGTGGTGCGGATCGACGCGCCGGACGCTCGGCACCGACTCGTCGGCGACCAGCGAGAGCACGGGTCCCATCGGCCTGCCCTGCACTGCGAGGCCCGGTATGCCGTCGACCGCCCGGACGAGTCGGTGCGTCGCGCGCTCGCAGGAGGCCGTCAGTTCGCGGTAGCCCTCTGCGCCGAGCCGGCGAGTGATGGCCCATGCCGCTGCGATGGGAGAGATGGACCGGGAGCCCAGCAGGGTCGGGTTCACGACGGGGTAGCCGGGCCAGCCCGTCGTGGCGAAGAACTGTGCGCGGTGCGGCGCCCGGCCGCGGTGCAGGAGCACCGATACGCCCTTCGGCGCGTAGCCGAACTTGTGCAGGTCCGCGGAGATGCTGGTGACCCCCGGCAGCCGGAAGTCCCAGACGGGCGCGCCCGGCCACCACGGCAGTGCGAGGCCGCCGAAGCAGGCGTCGACGTGGCAGGGAATGCCGCGGGCGGAGGCCGCGTCGGAGACGGAGCCGATGGGGTCCATCGCTCCGGACGGATACGCCGGGGCCGAGACGACGACCAGCGCGACATCATCGTCGAGGTGTCCGATCAGCTCGGTGGCTCGCACGGATCCATCGGTGTCGCAGGGCACCGGGCACCACTCGAGGTCGAACATGCGCGCCGCCTTCTGGAACGCGGCGTGCGCCGTGACCGGGGCGACCAATCGCGGCACGGTTCGGCTGTCCGGGTGCCGACGGCGCCAGAGGTCCCTCGCCGCCTTCACCGCGAGGAGGCAGCTCTCGGTCCCGCCGCTCGTCACGCTGCCGACGACGGGCCCGCCGAGCCGGCGGCGGTGCCCGTTCAACGCCCGGCGGGTGAAGCTGATGAGATCGCGTTCCATCGCCGCAACCGACGGGAAGGTCGTAGGGTCGAGTCCGTTCAGCGGCCGAGCCAGTTCGGCGGCGCGGCCGGCCAGCGCATCGAGCTCCGGAAGGCCCGCATCGTAGACGTAGGAGAGCACCCGGCCGCCGTGCGTCGGCGCGTCGAGCTCCCGCAACTCGCGCAGACGCGCGAGGACCTCGGCGGAATCCGAGCCGTGGCTTCCGGCCGCCCGGTTCACTGCTCCGCTCCGGCGGGATCCTGCGGGGGAGCATGGCCGACGATGTCGCTCTCGCGGAGGCGGTAGCGGTTCAGCGTGAAGAGACTCGCGAACATGAGGATCGCCGGGAGCAGGCTGAACGAGAGCACGATGCCGACGATGGCGGACCCGGGCTGCTGCACCGTGACGCCGGAGGTGGACTCGAGATAGCCGGTGAGCGCGAGCACGATCGTCAGGGCGGTGGATCCGAGCGCCATGCCCGTGGTCTCCCCGGCGGTCCAGACGCCGCCGAACACCCCGGAGCGGGCCTCGCCGCGGTGCTCGCCGCGGTGCTCGCCGCGGTGCTCGGGCGCGGCCGG
>NZ_JBHSRW010000338.1:0-1777 GCF_042659205.1 Leucobacter soli | reverse complement strand
CCCCGCCCCGACTGCCGCGCCCGGGTCCGGCCTCGTACCGGACCGTCGCGCCGTCGACGCGCAGACCGCGCCGCACGCGCGGATCCTGCTCGCTCACCATTCGCTGACTCCCGTCCCCCGCCAGCGCTCGGCCAGCAGCATGATACCCGTGACCATCACCCCGAGCAGCACCGCCGCGGCGAGCGCCATCCCGTAGTTGTCCGCTCCCTGCCGGCCTATCAGATCGCCGATCGCGACCGGCAGCGTCTGCGCCCCGGGCCGCACCAGGAACGATGTGGCCCCGAACTCCCCGAGTGCTGCGGCCGCCGCAAAACCGAGTGCCAGTCCCGCTGAACGACCCAGCATCGGCAGGTCGATCGTCGCGAGCACTCGGAGCGGAGAGGCGCCGAGCATCGCCGCCGCGTCCCGCAGACGGGGATCGATGCCGCGGAGTGCGGGCAGCAGGGTGCGCAGCACGAGCGGCAGCGCGACGAGCGCCTGGGCTATCGGGATCAGCACGATCGAGGTGCGCAGGTCGAAACCGATGCCGAGCGGCCGATGCATCGTGAGCAGCAGGCCGAAGCCGAGCGTCACGGCCGAGACTCCGAGCGGCAGCATGACCGCGCCGTCGAGGAACTCGATCCCGCGGCGCAGCGTGCGGCTCCGCGGGCGGCGCGAGAGGACCAGCGCGGTGAGCGCGCCGAGCACGACGGCGAGGAGCGTCGCGACCGCGGCGAACCGGAGCGAGAGGAGGATCGCGTCGAGCACGCCGCCCTGCAGCGCGCTGCCCTCGGGCGGGGCGAACAGGTGCCGGTAATGGGCCAGAGTCCATCGTCCGGCGGTATCTCGGAGCGAACGCGCGACGAGCGTGAGCACCGGCAGCGCGTGGAGCAGCAGGACGGTGGCGGCGAAGCAGAGGATGACGGGCAGGTGCGCGAGTCGCGGCCGCGCCGCTCGCAGGCCGCGGAAGCTCATCGCGATCGCCCGTTCCCGCCGTCGGCGGAGGCCGGAGGAGACGACCATCGCCAGCGCGACGATGGCGAACTGGACGAGTGCGAGCACGGCCGCCGAACGCAGATCCAGGAACTGCATCGTCAGGCGGTAGATCTCCGTCTCGACGGTCGAGAAGCGGCGCCCGCCCAGCACGAGCACGACGGCGAAGGAGGTGGCGCAGAAGAGGAACACGAGCGCCGCGGCCGACGCGATCGCGGGTGTCAACGCGGGCAGGGTGATGGTCCACCAGACGCGGGCCGGCCCGGCGCCCAGCATGCGGGCGGCCTGCTCGGGGCGCGGATCGAGCTGCGCCCAGAAGCCGCCGACGGTGCGCATGACGACGGTGACGTTGAAGAAGGCGAGAGCGAGCACGATCGCGACGAAACCCTGGTCGAGGCCCAGCCAGGCGAGCGGGCCGCCCGGGCCGAGCAGTGCGGCGAAGGCGACGCCGACGACCACGGTCGGCAGCACGAACGGCACCGTCAGCAGCGCGCGCAGCGGGCCGCGGCCCGGGAATCGGAGGCGGTAGAGCACGAACGCGGCCGGAACACCGAGCAGGAGCGAGAGGATCGTCCCGGCGCCGGCCTGGGCGAGCGTCTGGCCGATCACCCGCCAGGTGCGCGGCTCGGAGAAGACTTCGGGGATGCCGGTGAGGTCGAGACGGGCGCCCTCCGCCGTGCCCTCCGTGAACCCGGTCGCGACGAGGGCGAGCACCGGCCAGAGGAAGAACAGTGTCAGGAAGCCGAGCGGCAGGGCAACGGCGAGCGTCCACGCGACGACGGCGAGCGGCCGGGATCGCACCCGG
>NZ_JBHSRW010000337.1:0-1805 GCF_042659205.1 Leucobacter soli | reverse complement strand
ATGCGGCCACGCGTCCGGCGTTCTCCTGCTGGGCGCGCACCCGCACCGGCAGCGTCGCCAGGCCGCGGTGCAGCAGATATGCGGCGAGCGGGTGGAGGATCGCCCCGGTGATCGCGCGGATCGGCCGCAGCATCTCGGCGTGCGCCTCGGCGCAGGCGATGATGCCGCCCATCGCATCGCCGTGCCCGCCGAGATACTTCGTAGCGCTGTGCATCGAGAGCGCGGCGCCGTGGTCGAGCGGGTTCTGCAGCACCGGGGTCGCGAAGGTGTTGTCGACGAGCACCGGCACCTCGCCGGCCTGCGCGACGACCGCGGCGATGCTCACCAGCTCGAGCGTCGGGTTCGCGGGGGTCTCGACGATGACGAGCCCGGTGTCTGGGCGGCGGGAGGCCGCCACCTCGTCGGGTCGGCAGAAGGTCACCTCGGTGCCCAGCAGACCCGACGCGAGCAGATGATCCGTGCCGCCGTAGAGCGGGCGCACGGCGACGACGTGGCGCTTGCCGGTCGCGGAGGCGAATGCGAGCAGTGCCGCGGTGAGCGCGGCCATACCGCTGGCGAAGGCCACGGCGGCCTCGGCGTGCTCGAGCCGGGCGAGGCCCGCTTCGAAGCGCGCGACGGTCGGGTTCCAGAGGCGTTCGTAGACGGCGCTGCCGCTCGCGGGCACGGTTCCGCCGCTCGCGAGGGCGTCGTACGAGGTGCCGCCCTGCTCGATCGAGGCGAGCGGATTCGTGGTCGAGAGGTCGATCGGCAGCGCGTGCACGCCGAGCGGGGTCAGATCGTCGCGGCCCGCGTGGACGGCGAGGGTGTCGAGGTTCATCGGTGAGCCGGTCATGTCGACAGTCTCGCTCCCCGAGCATCTCAGGGGAAGCGAACTTGATCCTCGTGCAAGAATTGCGCACAAGAACTGCGATTCGAGCAAATCGACCGAGGAATCCAGGAGGGAACATGCCGAACGGGCAAACGGCCGACCCGGGGCTCGACCGCCTCGACTACGAGATCGTCCGCGTCCTGAGCGCCGACCCCGGCCTCACGAACAAGGCCATCGCCGCCGCCGTCGGCACCGCCGAGTCCACCTGCGCCTACCGCGTCCGCCGCATGCGCGATGCCGGCGTGATCCGCCCCCGCCGGCTCGAAGTCGACCATGCCCGGCTCGGCCACCCGCTGCACGCCGTCATCATGGTGTACCTCGCCAATCACTCCCGCGATGTCGTCGACCGCTTCATGACGAGCATGGTGCGCGCGCCCCACGTGATCCAGGTCATGAACCTCACCGGCCGCTACGACTTCATGCTCACCCTCGCCGTGGCGAGCAGCGACGAACTGCGGAACTTCGTGCTGGATCACATCACCGTCCACCCCTCCGTTCGCGGCACCGAGACGCACATCGTCTTCGACCGCCGCGACGGCGAATGGATCCCCGACGCGCCCGACTGATCGTCGTCCGGCGTCCTGCGGCCGCCGCAACCGCAGGATGACGGGGCGCCTACACCGGCCGAGCGAGCAATGCGACCGTCAGCGTGGCGATCGTCTCGCCGTCCGCGAGATCCACCCCGAGCAGCTCCTCGATGAGCGCGAGGCGCTGGTAGAAGACCGAGCGGGAGAGGCGCGCCCGGTTCGCGGCCAGGGAGCGGTTGCTCGGGTTCGTGAGGTAGGCGTCGAGGACGCGCAGCAGGTCACCGCTGTGCCCCGGGCCGGTGCTCGCATCGTGCTCGACGAGCGGGCCGAGGGCGTCGTCGGCGAAGCGCTGCAGCTCGGGCAGGCCGGCCAGCCCGCGCATCAGATGCGCGAGCGGCTGCCGCTCCACC
>NZ_JBHSRW010000336.1:0-1820 GCF_042659205.1 Leucobacter soli | reverse complement strand
CGATCGCGGCGGCGCTCGCCAAGGTCGCGGGCGGCGCTGCCGCCTCCGATCTCGCCGCCGTCGAGATCAACGAGGCGTTCGCCGCGGTCGGCCTGCAGTCGACCCGAGAGCTCGGGCTCGACCCGGCGATCGTGAACGTGCACGGCGGCGCGATCGCGCTGGGCCATCCGATCGGCGCGTCGGGCGCTCGCATCGTCGGGACCCTGGCTCGTCAGCTGGCCGAGCTCGGCTCGGGATCGCTCGGTGCCGTGGGCATCTGCGGCGGTGGCGGGCAGGGCAGCGCCGTGGTGCTGCGGGCGCTGTAGTCGGATCCCGCTACAGCGCGGTCTGGTACGGCCAGCCGGTGTAGGCCTCGGCGAGGAACCGCTGCCCCGCCTCGCTCTCGACGACGGTGCGCAACTCGCCGAGCTGGCGCAGCCGGTCGAACTCGCTCGCCTCGGGTGCGAGGTGCAGCATGCTCGTCATCCACCACGAGAAGTGCTGCGACTTCCAGATGCGCTTCGCGGCGGCAGCGGCGTAGGCGTCGAGGCCGCGCTCGCTGCCGCGCAGCAGCAGCTCCTGCAGCGCCTGATCGAGCAGGATCACATCGCCGATCGCGAGGTTCATGCCCTTGGCGCCGGTCGGCGGCACCGTGTGCGCGGCGTCGCCGACGAGCGCGGCGCGGCCGTGGCGCAGCTCGTGCGACACGAAGCTGCGGAAGCGCAGCACGTCGCGCTGGAAGATCGGGCCCTCCTTCAGCTCGGTGCCGGGCGTGCGCGCCTGCAGCGTCTCCCAGATCTGCGCGTCGCTGAGCGAGTTCGGGTCGGCGTCCGGGGAGCACTGGAAGTACATGCGCTGCACGGTCTCGCTGCGCTGGCTGATCAGCGCGAAGCCATGGTCGGAGTTGCTGTAGATCAGCTCGGGTGCGCTGGGCGGGGCCTCGCACAGGATCCCGAACCACGCGAACGGGTACTCGCGGAAGTAGCCGCCCTCGCGCGACGGGCCCGTCACCGCTGGCCGCACGACGCTGCGCGAACCGTCGGCGCCGACCACGAACTCGGCCTCGATCTCGAAGGCTTCCCCCTCGGCCGTCGTGCCGGCGATGCGGGGGCGATCCGATTCGACACCCGCGACCGCGGTGACCGTGCAGCCGAAGCGCAGATCCTGCCCGGCCGCGAGGCGGGCCGCGATCAGATCGATGAGCACCTCGTGCTGCGGGTAGAGCCAGACGCTGCGGCCGGTGAGTGCTGCGAAGTCGATGCGGTGCGCCTCGGGCTCGCCCGCAGGCGAGGCGCCGTCTCCAGAGGAGAAGTGCAGCTCGATGCCGTCGTGGCGGTGCCCGACGGTGTGCACGCGGCTCGTGTCGCCGATGCTCGCGAGCAGCTCGGCGGCACCGTGCTCGACGATGCCGGCGCGGATCGTACCCTCGATCTGCTCCCTGCTGCGCTGATCGAGCACGATGCTCTCGATGCCCGCCTGTGCGAGCAGGTGCGAGAGCACGAGGCCGGCAGGCCCGGCGCCCACGATCGCGACGCGGGTGTGTTCGGTGGTCATGCGCAGCTCCTTCGCCGTCGGCGGCCCCGGTGCGGGGCGATCCTGCATCAAGTGTGCGAAGGATCGCCCCGCGCCGTCGCAATATTCCCATTCAAAGGGAAGAAAGTTCGTGCGGCCTCGTACCGGCGCGTCAACCCGACAGTAGGTGGGCGCGCGGCCGGGCGAAAAGCCCGCTTACTGCCGGGTCAACGGGGCGTCATCGCGGAGATCGGCTTCGCTGCGCGCCGCAGCGTCGCGCAGCGCCACGAGCGCCGGCTCGACCGGGGCCTCGCGCGGCAGCACGACGG
>NZ_JBHSRW010000335.1:0-1824 GCF_042659205.1 Leucobacter soli | reverse complement strand
GCGAGGCCGCCTGCACGCGGCCCAGCCGCTCGCGGGCCCGATCCACCTGCCCCGCCGCAAGGGCGCGATCCGCCTGCTCGCCGAGCATCACGAGGCCGGTGAGCGTCTGCGTCAGCGTGTCGTGCAGCTCGCGGGACATCCGCTCGCGTTCAGCGGCAGCTCCGGCTGCCTGCGACAGCTCCGACACCTCGGCCTGCGTGCGGCGCAGCTGCTCCGCGACCTTCCGGTAGCGCTCGCCCTGCTCGAAGATGCGGGTGATCCAGGTGCCCATCGCCACGGCGAAGACGAACGAGAGCAGCGCGATCACCGCCGCCTCGGCGAGGCCGTCGACCTTGCCGGGCGTCGAGAGCGCGATGACGTAGCCCGTGCCGGTCGCGAGTGCGAGCACGGCGCTCCACAGCACGGCGTTCCGATAGCGGGCGACGATCGTCCAGATCGTCGGGTAGGCGATCACCTGCAGCGTCGCGTAGCTCGGCAGGACGGCGACGGCGAGACCGACGAGCAGCACGAGACCCGCGAGATACGCGTAGTCGCCGTGCCGGGCCGGCTGCTCGAGCACGGCGCAGCGCAGCGCTGGGCGCCCGAGCGCCGCGTACCAGACCAGCAGCAGCGCGAGCACGCCGAGCGCCGGCGTCGCCGGAGCGACGCCGTTCAGGATCTCGACGGTGCCGATGCCCGCCATGAGCGCGAGGGTCGCGAGCACGCCGAGATCCCACCACCGCAGCGGGTGCCGCGGGGGTGCGGCCACGGCACCTGGGGAGTCGACGCCGTCTGCTCCGGGGAAGTTCACGCTTTCACTCTCTCACGAGCTCCGGTCAGTACTTTCTCTGCCACCTGAAGGTGAGGAGGCTGATCACGAGCCCGATCACCAGCCAGACGCCGAGGTTCAGCGCCACCAGCCCGAGATCCCAGGCACCCGTGCGCTCGGCCGAGGCGAACCCCTCCGGCAGGAACACGCTGCGCATCCCCTGCGCCAACCACTTCAGCGGAAAGACCGAGGCGATGTTCTGCAGCCACTCGGGCAGCATGGTGAACTGCAGGTAGACGCCCGAGATGAATTGCAGCAGCAGGACGATCGGCAGCACTACGGCGGTCGCGCTGCGAGAGGATCGCGGCACGGCCGAGAGCGCGATGCCGAGCAGGGTCATCGTCGCGATGCCGAGCAGGAACAGCCAGGTGAAGCGCAGCCAGAGTTCGGGCTCGGTCGGAAGCTCGACCCGCAGCACGACGGCGGAGAAGCCGAGCAGCAGCCCGAGCTGGGCGATCGAGGTGAGCAGGATCATGCCGGCCTTGCCGAGGAAGTACGACACGGGCGAGATCGGCGTGCCTCCGAGACGTGCCAGCCATCCCTCGCTCTTCTCGCGGGCGATGTCGACCGCCAGGTTCTGCACGCCCGACAGCAGGATGCCGGCGGCGACCATGCCGGGCAGATAGTAGGCCGCCATGGTGATGCCGCCCGTGCCGTCGGGGCCCGCGCCGATCTCGCCGACCGATTCGAAGGCCACGCCGAAGATGCCGAGCATCAGGATCGGGAACAGGAACGTGAAGAACACGGTGTCCGGAGTTCGGAAGTAGGCGAGCAGCTCCAGCCGCATCGAGGCGATGCCGGCGCCCAGGATGCCGGGCGCCCGGCCGGCGCGTCGAGGGCCCCGTGCTTCGCGGGCGCCCGGCCCGCCCCGGTCGATCGGGTCGATCGACGTGCTCTGCGTCGTGGTCATCGTTCCGTCTCCGTTCCGGCCCCGATCAGGCCCAGGTAGAACTCTTCGAGCGAGGGCCGACGCACTTCGAGCTCCGCCGGCTCGCCCAGCGGCACGCCGGCGGCCT
>NZ_JBHSRW010000334.1:0-1828 GCF_042659205.1 Leucobacter soli | reverse complement strand
AGGCGTGCAGCTCCGCGATTCCGAGCTGCGCGCGCCGGATGCCGAGCTCGGGGCCGGCCTGGTCGCCGAGGCCGCCGGCCACGCCGCCATCCACGACAACGACATCGAGGTCGAGATCACGGCCCACGGGCTCGCCGCCGGCGTCGCCGGCCGAGTATTGGATCAGGCCGTCGTGAAGCACAATCTGATCCGGCAGGCGCTCCAGGCCGCGACCACGGCCGCGGTCGTCGGCGAGGAGTCCGGCGACGACACCGAGGTGATCGGAAACGTCGTCGTCGGGGACGACTCCGACGGGCTCGACGAGCACCTCAAATCGACGTACGCGGGCCTGCGCTGGGACTTCATCGACGCCTGGATGTGGGATCTCGTCACCCAGCTGCCGCGCGTCAAGTACGTGGCTCCCGAGGAGATGCCGAACCGCATCACCGCGACCTTCCACGGCGACCCGGGCACCCGCCGCGCCTTCACCTGGTACCAGGACATCGCCATGGTCGAGCCCGGCGCGATCCTCAGCACCGATCCGAGCTTCCCCGAGGACGCGACGCTCACGGTCGAGGCCGAGGCGTCGACGAGCAACGAGGGCGAGGCCTTCTACCGGGTGGTCGTCACCGGGCTGACCCCGGGGCTCACCTACTACTACCGCGTCGGCGACACCTTCACCGGCAAATGGAGCGACACCGGCACATTCGAGACCGCGGACGGCGAGGACGACTTCAGCTTCATCACGATCACCGACACGCAGGCGCGCGGCGGCGCCAGCGAGGCAGTCGTCTCCGCGAACACGATCGCCGAGGCGCTGCGCACCGCGCCCGACGCCGAGTTCATCGTCCACGGCGGCGATGTGGTGCAGACCAGCGAAGAGGAGAACGACTGGATCGAGCTCTTCGGATACGCGCAGGAGAGCCTGCTGGCGACCACCATCGCGCCGGTCTCGGGCAACCACGACGCGGGCACGGACGAGTTCACGCAGCACTTCGCGCTCCGCGCGGTGAACGGGCAGGACACGACGACCGGCGTCTACTACTCCTACGACTACAACGACGCCCACTTCGTCATGCTGAACACGAACGAGGGCCGCGACGGGCACAACGCCACCGACATGAGCGACCAGGACTACGAACCGATCAGCGACGCGCAGCTGGCCTGGATCGAGGAGGACGTCGAGCAGGCCCGGGCTCGCGGCGCGAAGTGGATCATCCTCACGACGCACAAGGGCCCGTACACGGCGGGCGCGCACGCGGCGGATCCCGACATCCTCTCGCTCCGCGATCGGCTCGTGCCGCTCATCGACGAGCTCGACGTCGACCTCGTGCTGCAGGGGCACGACCACTACTGGACCCGCACCGAAGAGCTCGCCTCGGATCCCGATTCCCCCGTGCGGGCGAAGCGGTTGAAGTCCGACGTGATCACCGAGGTCATCGGCGGGATCAAGATCGACTACAAGGTGGACCAGCGGGGGACCGTGTTCGTGACTCCCGGCACCGCCGGTTCGAAGCACTACGGGCAGATGCAGGGCATCGCCGAGGGCGACGCGCCCTTCGGGAACGAGGAGTACCTCGACCTCTTCGACCGCCTCGGCGGCGGCGTGCGCTTCAGCAGCAACTCCTACGAGTCGTTCCTCGAGGTGCTCGTGACCGACGGGCGCCTCACCGTCAACCGTCACGAGGTCGGCAGCAACGACAAGGCCTCGTTCGCCGAGGGCTTCGGGATCGACCGCGGCATCACCCCCGTCGACGAGCAGCTCGCGGCGCTGCCGAAGGCCGCCGGCATCAAGCTCACGGACGAGCCCGCCGTGGCGGCCGCCCGCGCGGCCGTGCGGACGCTCACC
>NZ_JBHSRW010000333.1:0-1833 GCF_042659205.1 Leucobacter soli | reverse complement strand
CACGATCGGGCTGCTCGTGGGGGCGATCCTCTTCCGCTTCGTGCGAAGCGCCACCCTCGGCGCGCTGCACGGCGAGCACGTGCGCACCGCGATGTCGCAGGGTCGCACCCGGCTCGGCGCCCTCGTGCGGCACGGGCTCCCCGGGGTGGGCCTCTCGATCGTCTCCCTGCTCGGGCTGCAGCTCGCGGAGCTGCTCGTCGGCGCCGTGGTCGTCGAGCAGCTCTTCAACCTGCCCGGGCTCGGGCGGATGCTCGTGACCGATGTCGGCAATCGCGATCTGCTCAAGGTGCAGAGCACGCTCTTCGTGCTGACCGCCGTGATCCTGGTGCTCGGCGCGCTGATCGACGTGCTCCACCGGCTGATCGATCCGCGACTGCGGGTGGACGCGGAGGATGAGCGATGAGTGACGACCGGGCGGAAGTCGGCGCGCGAGCGACGAACGGCACTCGAACGACGAGCAGCTGGGCGGATCGGCGCGGGCCTCTGCGCGTGCTCGCATCCGGCCCGCGAGGCGTCTACGCGCTGACCGTGATCGGACTCGTGGTGGCGCTCTGCCTGCTCTCCTTCGTCTGGTTGCCCGCGGACCCGAACCACGCGAGCGCCTACAACGCCTGGCTGGCTCCCTCCGCCGAGCACTGGCTCGGCACCGACGGCAGCGGACGCGACATCGCCGCTCGCCTCATCGCCGGCAGCCGCGTCACCGTGCTCGTCGTGCTCGGCGCGGCCGTCGTCTCGGGAGCGATCGGGCTGCTCTTCGCGGTTCCGGCAGCCCTCGGCCCGCGCTGGCTGCGCGAGTCGCTCGCGATCCTCATCGACGTGCTCATCGCCTTCCCGACGCTGCTGCTCGCGATCATGCTCGCGGCGGTGTTCGGCGGCGGGCTCGCGATCGTGGTGGCAGCCGTGGGCATCGGCTACGGCGTCTCGATCGGGCGCGTCGTGCGCGCCGAGCTGCGCCAGATCGCGGCCGAGGACTACGTGCTCGCCTCGCGCGCCGCCGGCCTCGGGCGCGGCGCGATCCTGCGCACCCACCTGCTGCCGAACGTGGCTCCCGTGTTCACCGTGCAGCTCTCGCTCTCGATGGGACTCGCGATCCTCGCCGAGGCCGGCCTCAGCTACCTGGGATTCGGCGCCCCGCCCGGCATGCCCTCGTGGGGGCGCATGCTGGCCGAGACGCAAGGCTACATCTCCGTGCATCCCGAGGTCGTGCTGTGGCCGGGCCTCGCCATCACGCTGACCGTGCTCGCCTTCTACCTGCTCGGCGACGCGCTGCGGGAGGCGATGGATCCATCGCTCCGCACTCGCCGCGCGGGCGGAGCCGGTGGCGGCCCCGAGCCGATCACCGCGGTGCCCGGACCTGCGACGCCCGACGACACTGGAGCAGCGCGATGACGGCCCCGCACCTCTTCGTCGACGACCTCTCGGTATCGATCGGCGGCAGCGAGCTGCTCCACGGTCTGAGCTTCGAGCTCGAGGCCGGCGCGCGCCTCGGACTGATCGGCGGCTCGGGATCGGGCAAGACGCTGACCGCCCTGGCGATCGCCGGGCTGCTGCCCGAGCACGCCGAGGTGACCGGGTCGGTCCGTCTCCGCTTCGACGACGGGCGCGTGCAGGAGCTCATCGATCTCGACGACCGCGGGTTCGCGGCGCTGCGCGGCGACGTCATCGGCATGGTGTTCCAGGAGCCGAAGGCCGCGCTCAACCCGCTGCGCCGCCTGGGCCGGCAGATGACCGAGTCGCTCCACCTCCACTACTCGCTGACGCGCGCCGAGCGGCACGAGGCCGCGCTGCGCCTGGCCGCCCGGGTCGGGCTCGACGATCCCGCGCGGATCGTGC
>NZ_JBHSRW010000332.1:0-1845 GCF_042659205.1 Leucobacter soli | reverse complement strand
ACGGCTGCGCAGCGGCGCCGCCATGCTGCGACGCCATGCCCGCCATCCCGACGCCATCGCCCGGACCGTTCCGCTGGCGGAGGAGCTCGCGTTTCCGCTGCAGGCCGCACGCCCCAAGCTGCCGAGACTCGATCCGCCGGAGGGGCGCACGCAGATGAGCTGGCTGCGCGAGCTGGTCTGGGAGGGTGCCGAGCATCGCTACGGCGCGACGCTCGATGGGCATCCCCTCGGATCCCTGCGCGGGCCCGCACTCGCCGAGCACCGGCGCTCGCGGATCGAGCGCGAGCTCGCGGTCATCGAGCAGAAGGATTTTCCCGGCTACTTCCTCATCGTGCACGACCTGGTGCGCGAGGCGCGCGAGCGGGGCGTCCTGTGCCAGGGCCGGGGATCCGCGGCGAACTCCGCCGTCTGCTACGTACTCCGTATCACCGAGGTCGATTCGATCCGCTACGATCTGCCCTTCGAGCGCTTCCTCTCGAGCATGCGCGACGAGGAGCCCGACATCGACGTCGATTTCGACTCCGAGAAGCGCGAGCAGATCATCCAGTACGTCTACGACCGCTACGGCCGGCAGAACGCGGCCCAGGTCGCGAACGTCATCAGCTATCGGCCGAAGGCCGCGATCCGCGACGCGGCGAAGTCGCTCGGCTACAGCCCTGGTCAGCAGCGCGCCTGGACGAAGGGGCTGGAGCGTTGGACCGGCCTGGAGCACGATCCGCAGAGCCCCATCCCGCAGCCTGTGCAGGCACTCGCCGCACAATTCCTCAAAGCCCCGCGGCATCTCGGCATCCACTCGGGCGGCATGGTGCTGACCGAGCGCCCCGTGGGCGAGGTCTGCCCGATCGAGCACGCCCGCATGGAGCGGCGCACGGTGCTGCAGTGGGACAAGGACAGCTGCGAGACGATGGGGCTCGTCAAGTTCGATCTGCTCGGCCTCGGCATGCTGAGCGCGCTGCAGAAGACGATGGATCTCGTCGCCGAGCGCACCGGCGAGCGGTGGACGCTCGCCACCGTGCCGCAAGAGGAGCCGGGAGTCTACGACATGCTCTGCCGGGCGGACGCGATCGGGGTGTTCCAGCTCGAGAGCCGCGCGCAGCTGAACACGCTGCCCCGCCTGCTGCCCCGAAAATTCTACGACCTCGTCATCGAGATCGCGCTGATCCGCCCCGGACCCATCCAGGGCGGCGCGGTGCACCCGTACCTCAGACGGCGCAGCGAGAAGGATCCGATCACCTACCCGCACCCGGCGCTCGAACCGGTGCTGAAGCGCACGCTCGGCGTGCCGCTCTTCCAGGAGCAGCTCATGCAGATGGCCATGGCGGTCGGCGGCTGCAACGCCGAGGACGCCGATCTGCTGCGCCGCTCCATGGGGTCGAAACGCGGCGAGGAGCGCATCGGCAAGCTGAAGGAGAAGCTCTTCGCGGGGATGAAGGAGAACGGGATCGAGGGCGCCGACGCCGACCTCATGTACGAGCAGATCGAGGCATTCGCGAACTTCGGCTTCGCCGAGAGCCACTCCATCAGCTTCGCGCTGCTCGTCTACGTCAGCTCGTGGTTCAAGCTGCACTACCCCGCGGCATTCCTCGTCGGCCTGCTCCGCTCCCAGCCCATGGGCTTCTACTCGCCGCGCACCCTCGTCGAGGATGCGCGGCGGCACGGCGTGACGGTGCTGCCGCCCGATGTGCAGCACTCCGGCGCACACCCCGACTTCGAGTCGCTGCAGCACGGGCAGGGCGCTGCGGCGCCGCACCGGGAGACGTGCAGCGGGAGCCTCGCCGATGCCTGCCTCGAAGCAGAGCAGCCACCGGTCGGCCCGTTCGACCCGACGGCACCCGACGGCAGCGG
>NZ_JBHSRW010000331.1:0-1856 GCF_042659205.1 Leucobacter soli | reverse complement strand
CGCAGGTCGTCGCCGGCGCGCTCGCCGGCCGGCCGCGCCGCCTCTTCGAACGCGCGACCGTGCGCCCGCCCGCTGGATAGGATGGACCCGTGCTGCTCTCCGATCGCGACATCAACGCCGAACTCGCCTCAGGCCGCATCAGCCTCTCGCCGAGCGAACCGGAGATGGTGCAGCCGTCGAGCGTCGACGTGCGCCTCGACCGCTACTTCCGCCTCTTCGACAACCACAAGTACGCGGTCATCGACCCTTCGGAGGAGCAGCCCGAGCTCACCCGGCTGATCGAGGTCGACCCGGACGAGGGGTTCATCCTGCACCCCGGCGAGTTCGTCCTCGGCTCCACCTACGAGCAGGTCGGCCTGCCCGACGACGTGGCCGCGCGCCTCGAGGGCAAGAGCTCGCTCGGCCGTCTCGGCCTCCTCACCCATTCGACCGCGGGGTTCATCGACCCCGGTTTCGAGGGCCACGTCACGCTCGAGCTCTCGAACGTCGCCACCCTGCCGATCCGCCTCTGGCCCGGCATGAAGATCGGCCAGCTGTGCTTCTTCCGGCTGTCGTCGCCGGCCGAGCGGCCCTACGGCGCAGGCGCCACCTACTCCCGCTACCTCGGGCAGCGCGGCCCCACGGCCTCGCGCTCGTTCCAGAACTTCCACCGCGCGGACGTGACCGGGACCGACGCGGGGCAGCCCGGGGGCTGAGGGGTCCGGCGCACTCCGTTCCGCATCGCTCGGCGACGGTGCGCGGCAGGGCCGGCTCTGACGGATCGCGCAGGCGCTCAGCCGGCGGGCCCGGCTGGTGGGCTCAGCCGGCGGGCTCTGTCAGCGCCGCACCTGCCGCTGATCCCGCTCCGCCTGCTTGGCCAGCATCTCGTTGTAGGCGCGCAGCTCGGCGTCGCCCGAGCGATCCGCGGCGCGATCCTTGCGCTTCTGCTCCCGGTCGTCGCTCCGCGACCACTGGATCGCGACGATGAGCGCGAGCGCGAGCGTCGGCAGCTCGCCGATGCCCCAGGCGATGCCGCCGCCGGTGCGCTGATCCTCGAGCGGGGTCGCGCCCCAGGTGCGGCCCATCGCGCCGTACCAGTCGGCGAGCAGGAGTCCCTGACCGGTCATGATGGTCACCCCAAAGAACGCGTGGGCGGCCATCGTCGCGAAGAGGATCACGATGCGCAGCGGGTAGGGGAAGCGGTAGGGGACCGGATCGATGCCGATCATCGACAGGCTGAACAGGTAGCCGGAGATGAGGAAGTGGATGATCATCCACTGGTGGCCGAGGTGCTCGGACGCCGCCCAGCGTGCGATCGGTGTGAAGTAGAAGACCCAGAGCGAGCCGGCGAAGACCACGGCGGCGACCGCCGGGTGCGTGATCACCTTCGAGTACGGGGTCTGCACGAGCCAGAGGATCCACTCGCGGGGGCCCCACGAGCCGTCGCTCCGCTTCTCGGCCGCCCGCAGCGCGAGCGTGACGGGGGCGCCGAGCACGAGCACGAGCGGGATGAGCATCGTCAGCATCATGTGCCCGAGCATGTGCACGCTGAAGAGGTACTGCTCGTAGGCGTTGAGCGCCCCGTTCGTCGTGTAGAACAGCATCGCGAGGCCGGCGAGCCAGGCGACGGTGCGGCCGATCGGCCAGCGGTCGCCGCGGCGGTGGAGCCGGATCACGCCGCCCAGGTAGAAGATCGCGCCGAAGACGCAGACGAGGATCCACGCGAGGTCGAACTTCCACACGGTGACGTAGCTCCCGGCGGTCAGCTCCGGCGGCAGCGGATCGCCGGTCAGCCATTCCGCGGGGGAGACCGTCGGGCTGCCGGTGTCGCGCGCGGACTCCAGCGCCAGCGGGGTCGCCGTGCGACCGAGGGCGCC
>NZ_JBHSRW010000330.1:0-1862 GCF_042659205.1 Leucobacter soli | reverse complement strand
TCGCCCGCTGGATCGTGAGCCGCCGGGCGCAGTTCAACGGAGCCGACTGACAAACGCGAACCACCCGCTCGGCGCTGAACTGCTCGTCGGCGCGGAGCTCGTGCTGCTCCAGCTGCCCCGCTCGCTCGCAGAGCTGGACGAGATCGCGCAGACGATCGCCCGGTACGCCGCGCCCGGCGTGACCGTGCTCGCCGGCGGCCGGGTGAAGCACATGACCCGTGCCATGAACGACGTGCTCGGGCGCAGCTTCGGCGAGGTCGCCGCCGGGCTCGCGGCGCGCAAGTCGCGGATCCTGACCGCCCGTTCTCCGCTCGACGCCGCACGCATCGAAGACCTGCGCTTCCCCGTCTGGGGCAGCGATCCCGACCTCCCGTTCGCACTCGCCGCGCACGGCGCCACGTTCGGGGGCGCGACCTTGGACCGCGGCAGCCGGATGCTGCTGCGCAGCCTCTCGGAGGAGCCGCCGGCCGGTGAGCCGCGAACCGTCGTCGACGTGGGATGCGGCAACGGAGTCCTCGCAGTCTCGGCCGCGTTGGCCTTCCCCTCGGCGCAGGTCATCGCCACCGATCAGTCGGCGGCCGCCGTCGCAGCCACCCGGCTCACGGCCGACGCGGCCGGGGTGGCCGCACGGATCGACGTGATCCGAGCCGATGGGGCCGAAGCCGTGCCCGAAGGGTGGGCCGAGCTGATCCTGCTCAACCCGCCCTTCCACAGCGGCGCGACCGTGCACGCAGGGGTCGCGCACCGCCTGATCCGATCCTGCGCCCGCGCCCTCGCGCCGGGCGGCGAACTGCGCCTCGTCTTCAACTCCGGCCTCGCCTACCGGTCGGTTGTCGAACGCGCGATCGGCCCGGCCCGGCAGCTCGACCGGGACCGCACCTTCACGGTGCTGGCCGCCCGTCGACGGCGACCGCGCTGACCACCGGGGTGCACGCGCACATCCGAGACGCCCGCGAGTGGCCTGCCGCCCATATTCGCGTCGACGGCTGCGTTGTACCGTAATCTCTACATACGGGGAAGCTACGAGCGAAGGAGCGTCATGGTGACACGCACACGTATCGGATCATCGGATCTCGAGATCGCGAGGCTCGCGCTCGGCGGCAACGTCTTCGGATGGACCGCGGACCGCGACACCGCCTTCGATGTGCTCGACGCGTTCGTCGCCGGCGGCGGCGATTTCGTCGACACCGCCGACGTCTACCCCTCGTGGGCCCCCGGACGATCCGGCGGCGAGAGCGAAGCGATCATCGGGGAGTGGCTGGCCGCGCGCGGCGCCCGGGACCGGGTGACCGTCGCCACCAAGGTCGGCACCCATCCCGAGTTCACGGGCCTCGCCACCCGCAACGTGCGGGCGGCCGCCGACGCATCGCTGCGGCGCCTCGGATCCGACCGTATCGACCTCTACTACGCCCACTACGACGACCCCGACACGCCGCTCGAAGAGACGGTCGCGGTATTCTCCGAGCTCGTCGACGCGGGCAAGGTGCGCTGGATCGGCGTCTCGAACTACACGGCCGCCCGCGTGTCGGAGTGGTGCGACATCGCCCGTGCCGGCGGCTACCACCTGCCGGTGGCGCTGCAGCCGCACTACAACCTCGTCGAGCGCCACTACGAGACCAACGGCCTGCGCGAGGCGGCCGAGAAGGAGGGCCTCGGCGTCTTCCCCTACTACTCGCTGGCTGAGGGATTCCTCGCGGGCAAATACCGCGACCCCGACGCCGCCGTCGCCGAGGGGGCGAGCGAGCGTGCCGAGGACGCGGTGCGCTACCTGGACAGCCGGGGCCGGCTCGTGCTCGCGGCCCTCGACGACGTGGCCGCCCTGCACGGCGTCGACGTCGCCGCGGTCTCGCTGGCCTGGCTGC
>NZ_JBHSRW010000329.1:0-1874 GCF_042659205.1 Leucobacter soli | reverse complement strand
CGCGCTGCGGCGCCACCGCGACGGAACCCGAGGCGGTCACCCGCTTCTGCGGCGCGCGCGTCGGCATCGCCAGCTCGACCGGCCGGCCGTCGACCAGGAACCCGTCGCTCAACGGGAAGGATCGCAGCGCGCCGCCGAAGTCCTCGAGCTGCACCACGCCCTCGCGCACGCCGACGACCGCCCCGCAGAACTCCGTCGTGCTGTGCTCGAGGACGAGCCCCCGGGTCAGGGTCACGCGTTCGCGCTGCGCGGGTCCGCGCCGTGGCTTCATCGCGGCGATCGGGTCGTTCGCGTATCGGTCATCCCACACGCCTCCTACGCTACCGTCCCGCGAGCCTGCACCCGGGGAAGCGGATACGACGAAGGAGCGAGGCGGGTCGCGCGGAGCTGCGGCGGCGCGACCGGGCAGCGCAAACGGGCAGCGCTGACGGGTGGCGCAGGCGGGTGGCACAGGCGGGCAGCGCTGACGGGCGGCAGGCGCCTCGATCCGCCGGGAGCACGACGGGGTGTAGTGTTCGAGAGTGCAGGAGAGCGGAGACGACGACGAGCCCGGATCGGGCGGATCGCCCCGACGCAGGATCCGCGACCTGCTCGTCGACACGACCCCGCTGAAGCACAGCCCGGCGTTCGCGCGCCTGTGGTTCGGGACCTCCGTCTCGCAGATCGGCGCGCAGGTGACGATCGTCGCGGTCGGCCTGCACATCTACGAGCTCACGCAGTCGACGCTGGCGGTCTCGTTCGTCGCGCTCTGGGCGCTCGGCCCCATGATCCTCTCGGGCTTCGTCGGCGGCGCGCTCGCCGACCGCTACGACCGGCGCACCGTCGCCCTCGTCACCGCGTGCGTCGCCTGGGTGAGCATCGCCACGATGACGACGATCGCGTTCCTCGGGGTCGAAGCCACCTGGCCGTACTACGCGCTCGCCGCCGTGAACGCGGCGTCGGCCACGATCCTGGGCACGGCG
This sequence comes from Leucobacter soli, assembly GCF_042659205.1. Lineage (NCBI taxonomy): Bacteria > Bacillati > Actinomycetota > Actinomycetes > Micrococcales > Microbacteriaceae > Leucobacter > Leucobacter soli. Next base: position 912 of record NZ_JBHSRW010000329.1, on the reverse strand, counting down.
CGCGGCGCGATCCAGCCTCGTCTCCTGCCGGTGCAACTGCTGCCCGCGGCGGCGGCCCTCGCCGGCATCACGATGGGGGTCGCGATCACGCTCGGCCCCGCGATCGCGGGCGTGCTGGTCGCCGCCGTCGGTTTCGCCTGGACCTACCTGCTCGACGCCGTGCTCTTCATCGGCGCCTTCGTCGGGATACTCGGCCTGCCGTCGATGCGACCGGAGGGCGGTCGATCCGCGCCCGGGCTCGCCTCGGTTCTGGAGAGCCTCCGATTCCTGCGCCGCGCTCCCAACGTCCGGGCGACCTTCATCTTCGACCTGATCGCGATGACGCTCGGCCAGCCGCGCGTCGTGTTCCCGGCGGTCGGTGCGCTGCTGATCGGCGGCGGGGCGGTCACGGTAGGCCTGCTGACCGCGGCGTTCGCGATCGGAGCGCTGCTCAGCAGTCTCGTCTCGGGTCCGCTCGGCCAGGTGCGACGGCAGGGGAGGGCGGTCACGCTCGCGATCGCGGTGTACGGCGCCTGCATCGCGCTCTTCGGTCTCGTGCTCCTGGTGAGCCGATTGATCGGTGCCACGGGGTCGGCCGATCGGACGATCGTGCCGGCGCTCGTGCTGGCCGGCATCGCGCTCGCGGGTGCCGGTGCGGCCGACAACATCAGTGCGGTGTTCCGCACGACGATCCTGCAGGCCGCCGCCCCCGACGACGTGCGCGGCCGGATGCAGGGCATCTTCTACGTCGTCGTGGCCGGGGGGCCGCGCGTCGGCGACCTGATCGCAGGCGCACTCGCCACGCTGATCGCGCTGTGGGCGCCGGCGCTGCTCGGCGGCCTCGTGATCGTGGTGCTGATGCTGGTGGCGCTGCGGGTCGCCCGCGGCTTCCAGCGCTACGACGCGCTGCGTCCGACGCCGTGATGCCGTGAC
>NZ_JBHSRW010000328.1:0-1876 GCF_042659205.1 Leucobacter soli | reverse complement strand
GGTATGACAATGTCTGTTCTACCGCGTGATCATGCGGCTAGATCGGGGTTCTATCCACACGTTTTGGCCGGTAACCCAGGATCCGACCACGCGTTCAGGCTCGGGGACGGGCTCGTAAGGGTGCAGCACCCCGGCTGCGGTCGGATTGTAGTCTGACCAGATGGTCATCCCTGCAGATGCACTGCCGACCCTCCTCGCTTCAATGCTCGGACCGGCCCGCACGACTCGCCGGGCCAACATTCTCGACGATGTCTTCGCAGAGGTCTCCGATCAATTCTGGGCGTTCCTCGCTCCGAATCTCTGGTGGCTGATCCTGCTGCTGCTCGTCCTTGTCATCCTCGCCTTTCCGATCCTCGGCCGGGGCCCGAACTCCACGAAGCGCGACCCCTGGCGGGGCTTCCGGTTCGCCGCCAAGGAAACCGTCATGCTGCGCGCCGGCGGACGATGCGAGGCGCCCCGGTTCTTCGTCTGGGGCCGATGCAGCACGGTCGCCGCCGAGGTCGATCACGTCATCCCCTGGTCGAAGGGCGGTCCGACGGTCATCAGCAACGGCCAAGCGCTCTGCGCCTCGCACAATCGTCTCAAGTCGGCCATCTTCCCGCCCTGGTGGTATGTGCACGGTCTCGAACGTCGCCGAAACCGCTACGCACCCAAAGGCTCCAAAGTTCGTGTACGCGCTGTCCTGAACGACGAGGAGCGCGCCTCCCGCGAGCGGTGGTCCACGAACCGCCGGAAATGAGCAGAACGATCCCTCCACCTCATCCCTGATAAATACACGCCATGCAATTATGCAGAAAGCTGGAACCTGCGTATTGTGGGAGACATGGTTGCGCAGCCCCCTGCTCGGCCCGGTACACGCCAGGAGCGCCGGAAGGCCGCTACCCGGGCCAAGATCTTCGATGCCGCCGAACAGCTGTTCGGCGAGCGCGGTTATGCCGGCACCTCCATCGAGGACATCTCGGAACTGGCGGATGTCGCCGTCCGCACCATCTATACGCACTTCCCCACGAAGGCCGCCATCATGCTGGCCGCCTTCGACAGCTGGGTCGACCTGTTCGTCGATGCCATCCTCGAACGCCCGATCGACGAGCACATCGCCGACACGGTGCGCGAGGCCCTGCAGGTCGTCACTGCGGCGGGACGTGCCGACCATCCGGAGAACGGTGACACGCCCGTCCACCCGATGGTGGAACATCTGCACTCCGGCTCCCCCGATGTCGCCGGGCACGTGATGCAGCGCTGGATGCGCGAGATGGATCGCATCGCCCGGGACGCGATCGAGCGCGGCGACTACGAGCCGGGATCCCTCGAGCCGCAGGCGCGCGCGACCGCCGTGTTCGCGGCGTGGATCTCGGCGCTCTCCGCGGCCGGCGGCCGGCAGCAGGGCCGGCCGCTGCCGGACGACGCGAGCGGGCACGGGATCGGCCTGGGCGTCCTCGACCTGTTGCAGAGCGGCCAGCTGTAAACAGCTCGACGCCCGACCGAGCACAGCGGCGAGCCGTACTCAGCTAGCCGACCGACCGGACACTGCGGCGAGCCGCTGCCGGCTCGACGCGATCCCCGTCCTACGCCCGGCCGACCTCGACCGCGAGTCTGCGGCCCGCCTCGCGAAGAATGGCCTCGGCGTCGCGCATCGGATCCTGCCCCTGGCCGGCCAGCCGGAGCAGCGAGTGTGCCGCGACGAAGCCGTCGGTCGGCGCACCGATCCGGCCGGCGACCAGTGCCACGGGCACGCCGCGTTCGGCCGCGATCCGCTGCACGAGCGACACGACCTTCCCTTGGGCGGACTGGGCGTCCTCGACCTGTTGCAGAGCGGCCAGCTGTAAACAGCTCGCCGCAGTGTCCGGTCGGTCGGCGCACCGATCCGGCCGGCGAC
>NZ_JBHSRW010000327.1:0-1877 GCF_042659205.1 Leucobacter soli | reverse complement strand
AGCGCGCCGAGCCGCTCGACGGCCCGCGCGCGCAGCCGCTCGAGCGTGGCGGCCTCGGCGATCGTCTCGGGCGCGCCGATCGCGAACACGGTGACGCTCCGCGCGACCGGTGCCGTGAAGATGTCGGCTCCGGTGTAGCTGTCGAGCACGTTGCTGTGGACTGTGTGCAGCATCACTGCTCCTTGCCGGGGTAGAGCGGGTGCGACGCGTAGTCGTCGAGGGTCACCTTGGGGTCGGTCGTGCGGTCGCCGATGCGGGCATTGGGCCGGGGACCGGTGGAGCCCACGAGGATCAGCGCGATCTCGTCAGGCTGCGGCGCCTCGTCGACCCAGACCGGCATGGACTCGAAGAAGTCGCGCCGGCCGCCGAGCAGCTTGTTGCCCATCGGCGCCGAGAGCAGCGTGCCCGCGGGGCCGCGCACGTCGGTGGAGCTGATGATCTGCGTCGCGCCGAGCCGGTCGCGCACGACGTTGCCGAAGAAGGCCGTGTGCTGGAACGCCGCGCCGTGCTCGCGCTCGCCGTCCACGCCGACGATCGCCCCCTTGCCGAACGAGACGACGGCGTCGACGCCGCCGAGCAGGTCGATGAGGATCTGCGTGAGGAGGAACGCGAGATCCGGCGCCATCCGCTCGACCTCGGGCCGCAGGCTCCCCCGGGTGTCCCGTGCTCCGCTGTCGGCGAGCCACGGGTTCGCGAAGACGGCGACGGCCGCCGCGCGGGTGACGGTGTGCATGGGGGGCGCGCCGCATTCGAGGAGGATCTCCTCGCTGAGGCCGACCGATCTCCGGAGTTCCATCCGTGGTCCCTTCATCTGTCTGACAACAGACAGTCTATCGGGTCGGTGTAGGGTCGGTCCAGAAGCTGTCGAAAGGAGTGCCGGATGGATGAGCCGCGCATGCTCGCCGGCGGGCTCGCGGTGAGCGCGCAGGGCTACGGGGCGATGTCGTTGAGCGACGCCTACGGGCCGATCGACGCGGAAGAGGCGGGCGCGGTGGTCGCCGCGGCGCGGGACCTCGGCATCACCCTCTTCGACTCGGCCAACATCTACGGCGACGGCTGGAGCGAGGAGATGCTCGGGCGCGCCTTCCGCCGGCCGGCCGATCGGGACCGGGTCGTCATCGCGACCAAGTTCGGGATCGTCCGCGGTGGCGGCCCGGGTCATCGCGGGATCCGCGGCGACCGGGACTACGTCTTCGAGCAGGTCGACGCCAGTCTGCGGCGACTCGGCACCGACCATATCGATCTGCTCTACCAGCACCGGATCGACCGCGAGCTGGGCGTCGAGGAGACGGTCGGTGCGATGGCGGAACTCGTCGCCGCGGGCAAGGTCCGCCACCTCGGCCTCTCCGAGGCGACCGGCTCAGAGGTGCGGCGCGCGAACGCGGTCCACCCGATCGCCGCGGTGCAGAGCGAGTGGAGCGCGTTCAGCCGCGATATCGAGGAGAACCTGCTCCCGGATCTGGCGGAGCTCGGCATCCCCATCGTCCCCTACGCCCCGCTGAGCCGAGGTCTGCTGACCGGGCGGATCGAGCCCGGTGGGTACGAGCAGCCGGACATCCGCGCCATCTTCCCGCGCTTCGGGCTCGAGTCGCTGCCGCACAACCTGCGGCTCGTCGCCGAACTCGCCGAGCATGCAGAGCGGTTGGACGCGACTCCGGGCCAACTGGCACTCGCCTGGCTCGACGCGCGAGCGGCGGAGCTCGGCGTCACCAGCATCGCGATCCCCGGCACCCGGAGCCCTGCGCACCTCGCGGAGAACATCGGCGCACTCGGCCTGAGCCTTCCGCCCGAGACGAAGCGGCTGCTCGACGGCTTCGCCGAGCGGGTCAGCGGGCCGCGCAACGCGGACCCCCGCTGGACCTCGCTCGGGCGGCCCT
>NZ_JBHSRW010000326.1:0-1879 GCF_042659205.1 Leucobacter soli | reverse complement strand
GCCCCAGGCGCGGTTGCCCGGCAGGTCGGGGTCGGTGTCTGGCGCGTTTGCGAACTCGCCCCGGCGACCGGCCTCGACGAGTGCGTCGACCCGCGCCGCTGCGCCGGCGGCGTCGTAGGCGCCGCGATCCTGCACCCGATTCGGGCCCGGCACCGCGTACGAGTCGACCGAGCCGTCGCCGGTGATCGTGGCCAGCGCGTCGAGGGAGGCGAGGAAGCGATCCTTCTCGCGTTCGAACAGCGCGGAGTCGTCGTTCAGCTCGAACACGGCCGACATGAAGTTCTCCTGGCTCGCGCCCTCCTCGAGGCGGCGGATCAGGTAGGCGATCGCGACGTCGAACTCCTCGGGGTGCACGACGGGCGTGTAGAGCAGCAGTCCGCCGACCTCGCGCTTCACCGCCTCGGCCTGGCCGGTGGCCATGCCGAGCAGCATCTCGAACTCGATGCCGCGCTGCGCCGATCCCGTGCCGTTCGACGGGCGAACGTCGGCAGCCCCGCGCGCCTGCGCCAGCAGCCACGCGAGTGCGACGTCGAAGAGGTTGTGGCCGGCGACGCCGATGCGCACGTTCGCCACGCGATCCGGGTGCAGCGCATAGTCGAGCACGGCCTTGTAGCTCGTGTCGCTGGCCTGCTTCGAGCCCCAGGTCGCCGCGGGCCAGCCGTGGATCGCCGCGTCGACGAGCTCCATCGGCAGGTTCGCGCCCTTCACCACGCGCACCTTGATCGCAGCACCGCCGTGGGCCACGCGCGCGGCAGCCCACTCCTGCAGCCGCATCATGGCGCCGAGGGCGTCGGGCAGGTACGCCTGCAGCACGATGCCCGCCTCGAGGCCCAAGAACTCGGGGCGGTCCAGGATGCCCGTGAACACCGCGAGGGTGAGGTCGAGATCCTTGTACTCCTCCATGTCGAGGTTGATGAACTTCTTCGGGCTCGCGGCTGCGGCGCGCTCGAAGAGCGGCAGCAGCTGCTTCTCGATGTGCGCGACGGCCTCGTCGAAGGCCCAGTGGTTGTGCGGGGCGACGGTCGAGGAGACCTTGATCGACACGTAGTCGACGTCGGGCCGGGCGAGCAGCTTGTGGGTGCCGGCCAGGCGGCGCTCGGCCTCGTGCTGGCCGAGGATCGCCTCGCCGAGCAGGTTGATGTTGAGGCGGACGTCGTCCTGCTTGATCTTCGCGATCGCGTGCCCGAGCTTGGCGTCGGTCGCGTCGATGATGAGGTGGCTCACCATCTGGCGCAGCACCTTGCGGGCGATCGGCACGACGACGCCGGGCAGCGGCTTCGCGAATGCGCCGCCGAGCCCGATGGCGCCGCGCAGCGGCGCGGGCAGGAACGCCGGGGTGAGCGGTACGAGCTGCTTCAGCTTCTTGGCCGCGGCGTCGAGGTCTTCAGGGCGCACGACACCGTCGACGAAGCCGACGGTGAAGTCGAGGCCGTTCGGGTCGCGCAGCACGCCGGCGAGGCGGGCGGCCGAGGGGTCGGCGGGCACCTCTGCGGCCTCGGCGAGCCACCGGCGCACGAGCGCGATGGCGTCGTCGGCGAGGTCTTGGGGGCGGATGTCGGCCCCGGGGAGATCGCGGGTGCCGGTGGAGTGGTGCGGGGAGGTCATGTAGCCAGTGTGAACCTCGCAGAGAATGAAGTACAGCGACTGTTTCTGCGGACTACTATGAAGTAAATCTGAATGATTGGAGCGTCGGCATGCTCGAGATGAAGCGGCTCAGGCTGCTCTGGGAGCTGCGAGCGCGCGGCACCGTCGCGGCGGTCGCGGAGGCGCTGAATTACAGCCCCTCGGCGGTCTCCCAGCAGCTCGCGCTGCTCGAACGCGAGGCCGGCGTGCAACTGCTGCGCCGCGTCGGACGCACCCTCGCGCTCACACCCGCGGC
>NZ_JBHSRW010000325.1:0-1880 GCF_042659205.1 Leucobacter soli | reverse complement strand
GCACGGCGTCGAGCCCCGGCAGGGCGACGGCGCCCGAGGCGAGCGCACCCCGCTCCCAGAGCGCGACGTGCACGGCCCAATCGTCCCGGCCCTCGGAGAACTCGCGGGTGCCGTCGAGCGGGTCGACGATCCAGACGCGCTCGGCCCGCAGGCGGGCGGTCCCGTCCTCGGCCTCCTCGGAGAGGATGGCGTCATCGGGGCGGTGCTCTGCCAGTTCGCGGGCGAGGAAGCGCTGGCTCTCGCGATCCCCGCGATCCTTCAGCTCGCGCGTGCCGAGCTCGTCCGGGGGCGCGTCGCGCTGGATCCGGCGCAGCAGCCGGCCCGCGTCGGACGCGAGTCTCGCGGCGAACGCCGTATCGTGCACCATCGTCACCCCCCCCGGTTCGATCGAGCGCGGAGGATGCGAAGGGAGGCGTGCGGCGTCGATGCCTCCGAACGATCCGCCCGACGTTCGACGTCTCGTGCTCCGAACCATACCCGATCCACGCGGCCGTGTGAACCTTTCGGGTTCCGAAGCCCGCACCGATACGCGGGGTCGTATGGTAAAGATGTCGCTATGGACGTGGGGCTTCTTCTCGGAGCATTCGCAGTCGGCATCGTCGTCGGGCTGACTGGTATGGGCGGTGGCGCCCTCATGACCCCCATGCTGGTCCTCTTCTTCGGCGTCTCTCCGCTCACCGCGGTCTCGAGCGACCTGGTCGCGAGCGCCGTCATGAAGCCGGTCGGCTCCGTCGTGCATCTGCGGCGCGGCACGGTGAACCTCAAACTCGTCGGCTACCTCTGCGTCGGATCGGTGCCGGCGGCGTTCGCCGGCGTGCTCGTGCTCAAGTCGATGGGCGAGAGCGCGCAGATGCAGCACGGCGTGAAGACCGCGCTCGGGATCGCCATCCTCTTCACCGCCGCCATGCTGCTGGTCCGGGCGCACATGCGGCTCGTCGAGCGGGCCAGGACCCGTGACGGCAAGGGGTTGCCGCAGACTGAGGAGCGACCCGATATCACTGTCCGCGTGGTCCCGACCGTGCTGCTCGGCATCGTCGGCGGACTCATCGTCGGCATGACCTCCGTCGGCTCGGGCTCGCTCATCATCATCGGCCTGATGTTCCTCTATCCCGGGCTCAAGGCGGGCCAACTCGTCGGCACGGATCTCGTGCAGGCCGTGCCGCTCGTCGCCTCGGCGGCGATCGGCCACGCCATCTTCGGCGACCTCGACCTCACCATCTCGCTGCCGCTCATCCTCGGCAGCGTGCCCGGCGCGTACCTCGGCGCCCAGCTGTCGTCGCGGCTGCCCGGCGGCTTCGTGCGCCGAGCGCTCGCTTTCGTGCTGCTCGCCTCCGGCCTCAAGCTGCTCGAGGTTTCGAACACGGCGACCGGGATCATCCTGCTCCTCGCACTGGTCGGGGGCCCACTCATGTGGATGCACCTGCGCCGCCGCCATGGGTTCCCGGCGCTCGCGAGCACCGAGGCCCGTCAGCGGCGGGCGGCGAAGGCGGCGCGAGCGGCGGAGCAGGTGGACCAGACCACTGCGGCGGATGCGGTGGACCATGAGGATGCGGCGGTGAGCGCGGAACAGGCGCGGGATGCGGTGGAAGAGGAGGACGGGCGGACATGAGCGATCCGCGCGACATCGTGCTGCGCGGGCCCCCGCTGGAGGGGCTCGAGCTCATCGTCGCGGGTCTGCTGCCCGGGATCGAGGGATACCGACCAGCTGCGGACGGCGGCGCGGCGCGGGGGCTGTCGCCGCGGCTCGTGATCCCCGACAGCGGCGAGCGGCTCTCGCCGGGTGATGAGGTGACCATCCGCGATCCCGACGGCACGCCCCTCGCGAGGCTGCGGATCGACGACGCGGCCGCGATGGACGGGGAGGTCGTGCTGACCGGGGC
>NZ_JBHSRW010000324.1:0-1888 GCF_042659205.1 Leucobacter soli | reverse complement strand
GGCGCCCACATCGACCTCTGGCCGACCGCCGAGCGCGCCGGACAGTACTCTCTGTGCGGCGACCCCGCCGACCGCTCCGTCTACCGCATCGCGGTGCTCCGCGGCCACGAGCACGGCGGCGTCTCGCAGTTCGTCCACGACCGCCTGCGCGTCGGCGACACGATCACGGCCGGAGGGCCCCGCAACCACTTCGAGCTGGCGCACGCGCCGCGGATCATGCTGCTCGCCGGCGGCATCGGCGTCACGCCGATCCTGCCGATGGCGCGTGCGGCGGTCGCCGCGGGAGCCGACGTCTCGATCTCCTACTGCGGGCGCAACGCCGCGAGCATGGCCTTCGTGGGCGAACTCGGCGAGACCGGCGCGCGACTCGAACTGCATGTCTCGGAAGACGGGAACCGCCTGGATCTCCCCGCGCTCGTCGCGGAGGCCGCCGAGAGCGGCGCGTCGATCTACGCGTGCGGGCCGGAGCGGATGCTCGGCGAACTCGAACTGCTCGCCGAGCGCACGGGCGCCCACGCCGTCTTCGAGCGCTTCAGCGGCGTGGAAGCGCATCGGGAGGGCGATCGCCCCTTCACGATCGCGCTGGGCCGCAGCGGCGGCGAGGTCGAGGTCGGCGCCGACGAGACCGCGATCGAGGTGCTGCACCGCGAAGGGTTCGACATCCGCTTCTCGTGCCGCGAGGGAAACTGCGGCTCCTGCGAGACCGGCGTGATCGAGGGCGAGGTGGAGCACCGCGACGTGATACTCACGAAATCGCAGCGGGCGAAGAACGACCGCATGATGGTCTGCGTCTCTCGCGCACGGTGCGAGCGGCTGACACTCGACCTCTGAGCCCCCGAGCTCCGGGCACCGGCCTGCGCGCCCCGGCCGGACACCCCCGGGTCATCCGGAGGCCACCTGGAGTGACTACACTGGCCTGGGCGCTTCGCACGCGCCAGGTCACATGAGCAGCACCACGTCATTCACCGACCCGGGGTCGGCATCTGCACGGCGAGCATCCGAATCGCCAGGCGTCAGGAGCACCCGTTTCGGCGGACTCGACGGACTCCGCGCGATCGCGGTGGGGCTCGTGCTCGTCTATCATTTCTTCCCCGCCGTGCTGCCCGGCGGCTTCCTCGGCGTCGACATCTTTTTCGTGATCAGCGGCTTCCTGATCGCCTCCCTGCTGCTGCGCGAGCGCCAGCGGCACGGCCGCATCGACCTGGTGAGCTTCTGGCGCAGGCGCGCGCGACGCCTCCTGCCCGCCCTCGTCCTCGTGCTGCTCGTCTGCACGGGCGTCGCGCTGCTCATCGCGCGCTCGGGCGACGCCGACCTCCTGGTCAACATCGGGCAGCAGGTCTTCGGCGCGCTCGCCTTCGTCAGCAACTGGGTCTTCGTCGCGCTCGGCGGCGACTACTTCACGCGCGACAACCCCGAGCTCTACCGCAACACGTGGTCGCTCTCCATCGAGGAGCAGTTCTACGTCGTGCTGCCCCTGCTGATGCTCTTCACGATGCGCGCGCACTCCCGGATCACCCGATCGCTCCTCTTCATTCTGCTCGCGATCGGCTCCGCCGCGCTGATGGTGCTCTACGCCGCGCAGGGCGAGGCACCGACGCGGGTGTACTTCGGCTCGGACAGCCACGTCTTCGGCCTCTTCGCCGGCGTCTCGCTCGCGGTGCTCCTGCAGCCCATCGACGCGCGGCGTCGGCCGGTGCCGGGGCCGTTGAGCACGGGCTCCCAGGTGGCGCTGGCGGCGGTCGCGGCCCTCGGGCTGGGGGTGCTCGGCTGGCTCTCCTTCACCCTCGTCGAGGGCAGCCCCGAGAGCTTCGCCTGGGGCTTCCAGCTCGCCTCGGCTGCCGCCCTGCTGGTCGTCTGGGCGGTGACCCGGCCCGGCGCCTGGGCCGGG
>NZ_JBHSRW010000323.1:0-1902 GCF_042659205.1 Leucobacter soli | reverse complement strand
CGGGCGACCTCGGCGTCGACGGGGCCGCGCTCCGCCAGCAGTCCCCCATCGACCCCGAGCAGAGTTCGCTTGAGCGCCGTGTCATAGGCGACGACGCCGCCGGAGAACGCGATCGAGGCCCCCGGCACCGAGACCAGCTCGGCGGCGAGCAGGCCACCGGTCAGGGACTCCGCGACGGCGATCCGGGCCCGGCGATCCGTGGCGAGACGGATCACCTGCGCGGCGAGCCCGGGATCGTCGCCGCTCAACGGGGTTCCGCCTCGTCTGCCGGGGAGGCGCCGCCGCGCGCGCGATGGGATCCGCGGAGGAAGTTGACCACGTAGTCGACGCCGCTCACGAGCGTCAGAGCGACGGCGATCGACATGGTGACCAGGTTCACCGCGTGCACCCACTCTCCGAGCACCTCGGGGAACGGGAAGAGCGCCAGCGCGATCGCCACCGATTGCGCGACGGTCTTGAGCTTGCCCATCCAAGCCGCGGCGAGCACGACGGTGCGCGCTTCGAAGAGCCGGTGCACCGTGATGCCGATCTCGCGTACCAGGACGAGCACGGTCACCCACCAGGGCAGCTCGCCGAGCACCGACAGGCCGACGAGCGCCGCGCCGGTGAGGAACTTGTCCGCGATCGGATCGAGCAGCTTGCCGAGGTCCGTGATCAGCCCGCGCGAGCGCGCGAGATAGCCGTCCCAGGCGTCCGTCGCGATGGCGAGCACGAAGAAGGCGGCCGCGGCCCAGCGCAGCCAGCCCATCCGGCCGTCGTCCGCGAGCAGCATCCAGACGAAGAGCGGAGTCGCGAGGATCCGCACCCCCGTGATCACGTTCGGCGCGTTCCAGTTGGCGGGCAGTCCCCCGCGATCCGTCTCCGTCATGATGCTCGCAGCCCTTCCCGCTCGGCGGCTCAGTAGAAGTTCACCGAGACCTCGTCGCCCTTCACCGTGGTGCTGAAGTAGAGGTACTTGAACGTCGCGGAGATCTTCTCGGTCCCGCTCTTGCCCGAGAACTCCTTGCCCTTCACCGTGATGGCGGCAGAGCCGGCCTCATCGATCTCCAGACCGCTCAGGCCGCCGCTCCGCTGAGCGACGGTCGGGTACTCGTCCACCGTGACGCTGAAGCTCGTGACGTTGTAGAGCTTCGACGGATAGTAGTCCGACAGCCCGCAGGAACTCAGCCCGTACACGTCCGCCGCATCGGTCGCAGCCGCCAGGCAGTCGTCGACATGCGCCTTCACCTGCTCGTTCACCGAAGCGAAGTACGCCTCGGACGGAACGAACTCCGGATCGACCGAGACGAACATGCTGGCCGAGCCGACCTCGAAGCTGACCGGCTCCGCCAGTTCGAACAGCGCACTCGCGGTGAGCATCTCGTAGACGCCGGGGTAGGCCTCGAGGTCGTAGTCTCCGCCGACGATGCCGTCGTAGCCGGGGATCCGATACCCGTCGAGGTCGGAGAAGTAGATCTTCGGCAGCGAATAGGTGAGGCCGCGGGAGACGTACCAGCCATCGCCGTCCCGCGCGAGCTCGATGTAGTCCGTGAGCTTCGACCCGTCGAGCAGGTAGCTCACCTGCGCGGTCCCGGCGTCGTTCCGCGCCTGGAACTTGTCGATCGTGAAGTCCGTCGCCCGGTTCGACTCCGCCCAAGCCTCGGAGAGCAGCACCGCCTGTCGCTTATCGCCGTCGAGCACGCGCGCGAGCTCGTTCGCGCGGTCGATGTCGCCCTCGGCGAGCGCCGAGACGTAGCCGTCGGCCGCGCCCTTCGCGCCGCCGCCCGACATCGCGGAGAAGAGCAGCACCGCGCCGGTCACGATCAGCGCCAGGAGCAGCACGCCACCGCCGATCACCCACCATGCCCAAGCCGGCATGCCGCGCTTCGCCGGAGGCTGGCCGGAACCACCGGGCGCTCCCGC
>NZ_JBHSRW010000322.1:0-1945 GCF_042659205.1 Leucobacter soli | reverse complement strand
CTCCGCAGGCGGAGCACGAGCGCCGGGTCGCCCGATCCCGGCGCGGCGCCGGTCGGCTGCGGAGCGTCGCCTCCCGGATACGCGAGCACGGGCGACTGCTCGATCGATCCGACCGAGACCCGCAGTTCGACCTCTGCACCGGGGTGCAGGAGCGAATGGTAGGCGGCCGCCGACCGCAGCTGTGCGCGCTGCAACTCGGTGAGCGTCGACGTCGCCGGGCCGAACGGATCGGGATCGGAGAGGACCCGATACGGCTCGTGCACGTCTCCCGCCCTTCGCCTCACGGGCTCGCGAGCCCCGACCGTCACTGCCCACATCCTACCGACGCGAGGCGCGTGAGAAGATGGGTCGGACCCGAACCAGACCCGAGCCGAAGGCCGAAACCCGCCCATGCCCCTCCGCGCCACCCGCCGCGCAGTGACGCTGCCGGAGCTGCCCGCAGACGTGCGCTCCGTGGATCTCTGCTTCGGCGAGGATCGGGTCTGGTCGATCGACCTCGACGCGGCGCCTCCGGTCTGGCGCCGGCTCCTCTCGGGGCGGGGCCTCGCCGGCGGTCGCAACGGTCACCCCTGGCCGGCCGCGCTGACTCCCCACCTCCGCGGCAGCACCGCGCTGATCCTGCGGAACTCCGCCGACGGCCGCGAACTCGCCCGGACCGAGGTCCGCTTCACCGACGAGGAGCGCCCCGCACGCGTCGTCGACGAGACCGGGGTGCCGCTCGCGGTCAACAAGTGGGGTCGGCTGGGGCGCACACTCGACGCGGGCGACGACGGGGTGCAGGATCGCATCCTCGATCGCACCGAGGAGATCATCGGGCACCTGGATCGGATGGGACTCCGCCCCTTCATCGTCGGAGGCACCCTGCTGGGAGCGGTCCGCGACGGGGCACTGCTTCCGCACGACGACGACGCCGATGTCGCCTACCTCTCGACCTGCACGAACCCGGTCGACGTCGCCCGCGAGGGCCTCGCCGTCGGGCACCGGCTCGAGGCGTTCGGCTACGAGCTCGTCCGCCACAGCGCCACCCACATGCAGCTCCACTTCCGCGAGCCGGGAGGCGGGGTCGACCACTACGTCGACGTGTTCGCCGCGTTCTTCACCGACGACGGGCTGATCAATCAGCCGTTCCACGTGCGCGGGCCGATGCGCACGGAGCAGATGCTGCCCTTCGGCTCGGCGGCCATCGCCGGGCGAAGCTTCCCAGCGCCGGCCGACACCGACCACTGGCTGACCATCAACTACGACGAGAACTGGCGCACCCCGATCCCGGGGTACCGGCTCGTCACGCCCCTCGACACCCGCCGCCGCTTCGAGAACTGGTTCGGCCTCTTCAACAGCGACCGCGAGTTCTGGGACGATCGGCATCGCCGCGGTGCGGATGAGACCGGCAGCGGCACGGACTGGATCCTGCATCATGCCCCGGAGCTGCGCGCCGGCACGTGCATCGACCTGGGCTGCGGCACCGGCAGCCTCGGAGCCGCGCTGCGCAACGGACCCGGTGGAGCCCGCGAGGGCGCCTCCGGATCGCATGCCGCCGAGTTCGCCCGGCGGATCGTCGCGGCGGACTACAGCCGCGCCGCGTTCGAGGCCGTCGCCGCTCGGGGCGACTCGGGCATCCATCCCGCGACCGTGAACCTGCTCCAGCTCGACGCGCTCGCTCTGCCCCGCGACGCCGGTATCAAGGGCGCGTTCGACCTGGTGGCCGACCACGTGCTCGACCAGGTCGATCCGCAGGCGGTGCCGCAGGCGCTCCGGCTCATACGCATGGCGCTCCGCTCCGGGGGAACCGTGCTCGCGACGTGCCACGCTCGCCGGGATCCGGATCGACCGGATGCGGATCCGACCAACCGCTTCCTGCCGCACGAGCGTTTGAGGCGCCTGGCCGCGCCGCTCGGGCTCGACGTCGAGATCACCCCGCTCGCGCCCCGCTCGCGCGAGCGCCGGC
>NZ_JBHSRW010000321.1:0-1949 GCF_042659205.1 Leucobacter soli | reverse complement strand
AGCCCCGTGCGCGTGCCGTTCGCGAGCGAGATGACGAGCGCGCCATCCGCCACGGCGTACCCGGTGGCATCGGCGTGGGATCCCTCGGTGAGCGGCGCGGCGCGGTCGAGGAGCTCGCGTCCGGCGGCGATCACGGCTGCACCGCGTGCGGCGTTGTAGCCCTCGCCGGGGGCGAGCTCGCCGGTTCGGTCGATCGCATCGGTGCCGTAGAGGGCGTCGTAGAGCGAGCCCCAGCGGGCGTTCACCGCGTTGAGGGCGAAGCGGGCGTTGAGCAGGGGCACCACGAGCTGGGGGCCCGCGAGCGTCGCGATCTCGGGGTCGACGTTCTCGGTGGTCACCGCAAAGGCGCCGGGCTCGGGGACCAGGTAGCCGATCTCCTCCAGGAGGGCGCGGTAGGCGGTCGGATCCGGGACCCCCGGGTGGGAGCGGTGCCACGCATCGATCTGCTCCTGCAGGCGGTCGCGCACGGCGAGCAGCCCGGCGTTCCTCGGAGCCAGGTCGTGGATGATGGCGTCGACGCCTCGCCAGAACGCGTCGATGTCCAGTCCGTGCTCGGCGGCGGCGGACTCGGCGAAGTCGATGATGGGCTGGGCGACCGAAAGGTCGGCACGGGTGAGGTATGCGCTCATGATCAGGCCTCGATCCGGTCGGCGCCGAGCAGTTCGAGCACCTCGAGGGCGACCTCGCGATCCGTCGCGGGCGGCCCGCCGGCGATGCCGAGGCCCCCGACGTGCACGCCGTCGAAGAGGATTGGCAGGCCGCCGTCGATGCGGGTGAGCGTGCCGCCGGTTCCGAGGGGCAGCGCGGTGGCGAGCGGCTCCGGGATCGCTCCCGTCGGCTTGCCGGTGGATGCCGAGGTCCTGGCCTTGCGGGTGCTCGTCTCGGCGCTGTGCGGGGTCGAGCCGTCGGAGACGCCGTAGGCGACGAGCGTCATCGACGGGTCGGCGACCGCGGCGACCGGGCGGATCCCGTGCCGCGGCCCCACCTCCATCGCCAGTTCCACCGCGCGTGCGGCCGTGTCGTAGGAGATCTTCGCGACTGAGATGTACTTCATATCCTCTGGTCCTGACGGGCCGGCACCGTGCGCACCGGCGGCAGGATCCACACTACGAGTTCTTCGACGATGCGGAATGGTTATTCCGTATGATGGAATGCGTGAAGGATATACGAGCGGAGCGGGACGCGGAGTCGAGGGTGCCGGAGGTGCGCACGGCGCCGGAGACGCCCGGGACCGGAGGCGCGGAGGATCGGCCGTATCCGGCTCAGCGGAGTGCCATGTCCGATGCCGACGCGGATCCCGGCCGGAATGCCGGCGGCACCGGGAGAGAGGCCGCGGGCGGCGTGCAGTCGGTGGAGCGCGCGTTCCGGGTGCTCGAGATCCTCGCCGATGCCCGCGGCGAGGTCCCGCTCGCGGAGATCGCCCGATCCGCGGGGCTGGCCCAGCCGACCGCCCACCGGCTGCTGCAGACGATGCTGCGACTCGGGTACGTGCGGCAGCTGGACTCCCGGGGGTACGCACTGGGACCGGGCCTGATCCACCTGGGAAGCCGCGCCACCCCGCCGCTGGTGCAGCGCGCCCAGCCCGTGATGGTCGAGCTGGAGGAGGTCGCGCGCGAGACCGTGAACCTCGCCGTGCTCGACGGGGATCACGTGGCCTACGTCGGGCAGGTGCCGTCGCGGCACCAGATGCGGATGTTCACGGAGGTCGGCCGCCGGGTGCTACCGCACTCCGCCGGGGTGGGCAAGGCCATTCTCTCGACGCTGCCCGAGGTTCGCGTGCGCGAGATCATCGCCGGGACGGGCATGCCCCGCTTCACTCCGACGACCATCACCGAGCCCGAGGCGCTGCTCGCGGATCTGCGCGAGGCGCGCCGCCGAGGCTTCGCCGTCGACGACGGCGAGCGGGAGGTCGGCGTGCGCTGCGTCGCCGTGCCGGTGCCGGGATCCTC
>NZ_JBHSRW010000320.1:0-1988 GCF_042659205.1 Leucobacter soli | reverse complement strand
GGCGCGTTCGGCGCCGGGGCTGCGGGCCTGACCGCCGGTGCGATCGGGGGAGCGCTGCTCGCCGGGAGCGGATCCGGCAGCGGCACAGCGAGCGGCGGACGATCCGGGATCGTCCCCTTCCGGGGCGAGCACCAGGCCGGCATCGTCACGCCGGCGCAGGATCGGCTGCACTTCGCGGCCTTCAAGATGGTGGACGGCGCCGGCCGAGACGAACTCGTCTCGCTGCTGAGGGACTGGACCGAGGCCGCCGAGATCCTGACGCAGGGTCTCGCCATCGGCACCGGGCTCGAGCCCTCGAACGCGCTGCTGCCTCCCGATGACACCGGTGAAGCAGAAGGGCTGAACGCCGGTCATCTGACCCTCACGATCGGTCTCGGCCGGGAGCTCTTCACCGGCAGGACGGAGGGGGCCGACGATCCGTTCGGCATCCGGCATCGCCTTCCCGACGCCTTCGAGCCGCTGCCCTCCTTCGCATTCGACCTCCTTGAGGCGGCTCAGAGCGGCGGCGATCTGTGCGTGCAGGCCTGCGCCGACGACCCGCAGGTCGCGGTGCACGCGATCCGCAACCTGACCCGGATCGGGATGGGGCGGGCGCGCCTCGCCTGGAGTCAGCTCGGCTTCGGGCGCACCGCGTCGACCTCGCGCGAGCAGGACACGCCGCGCAATCTCTTCGGCTTCAAGGACGGCACGATGAACATCATGTCGGATGAGGCCGCCGACCTCGATGCGCACGTCTGGGTCGGCGACGATGGCCCCGAATGGCTGCGCGGCGGCAGCTACCTGGTGGCCCGCAAGATCCTGATGACGATCGAGACCTGGGACCGGGCCTCGCTCGACGAGCAGGAGCGGATCATCGGGCGGACGAAGCTCGTGGGCGAGCCGCTGACCGGCGGCGGCGAGTTCGCAGATCCCGACCTGGCCGCGCTGACCGGCGGGGAGCCGGCCATCGACATCGCCGCGCACGTGCGGCTGGCGCATCCGTCGCAGAACGACGGGATCCGCCTCCTGCGCCGCGGGTACAACTACGTGGACGGCTCGAACAGCCTGGGCCAACTCGGCGCAGGGCTCTTCTTCATCTCGTTCCAGAAAGACCCGGCGGCGTTCGTGCGCGTGCAGCAGTCCCTGAAACCGGACCTGCTGAACGAGTACATCCGGCACATCGGCTCGGGACTCTGGGCGGTGCCGGGCGGTGTCGGGCCGGGGGAGTTCCTGGGCCAGCGGCTCTTCGACTGACCGAAGGATCCGGCGCTCACATCTCGGCATTCGCCGGGGATCCGCCGAGCTCTCCACAGATCCGGCCTCCGGCCGATCGCCGGCGCATTCGTCCGCCTAGCCTGGCTCCATGTCCACCCTGTACCGCCCCGAAGGTCGCACCGAGGACGGCGCCGAGGAGCGCGCTTCCGGCCGGCTCGCGCCCTGGAGCCCGAACGATGCCGGATCGCGGCGGCTGTGGGGCCCGTACCCCGGCGAAGAGCCGCCCGTGCCGCTCGACTGGCGCCCGCCGCCGCGATTCCGAGACCGCGTTCTCGCCGCCGTCGGCGTGCCTGCGGCGGTCGGCACGGTGCTCTTCGCCCTGGCCGTCGGCGCGGTCGTCGTCATCGCACTGCTGCGGTCGCACGTCCCCGACACCGGCGGGGAGGCCGAGACTGCGCAGTTCGGGTCAGAGGGAGCGGCGGAATCGGACGGCGCCGGGCTGCTTCCCGGGGCGACGGACGACCCGGCATCGGTGGGGGCATCTGACGGCTCCGCTGCCGCGATGGTGCTCGTGCACGTCGTGGGTAAGGTGCGGGAGCCCGGGGTGGTCGAACTGCCCTCCGGCGCGCGCGTGCAGGACGCCATCGAGGCAGCGGGCGGGGCGACGAGCTCGGCGGCGCTGTCGCGGCTGAACCTGGCGCGGCCCGTGCTCGACGGCGAGCAGATCGCCGTGAGTACGCGGGCCGGTTCGGGAGCCGCAGGTTCGGGTGGCAGCGATGCAGCCGGCGGCGATG
>NZ_JBHSRW010000319.1:0-1989 GCF_042659205.1 Leucobacter soli | reverse complement strand
GTCGGCGTCGGAGCCTTCGCCGCCAAGCGCAGCTCGTTGCGCCACAGCTCCCTCGGGGCGTCGATCGCGGTGCCCATCCTCGCCGCCTCCCTCGTCGGATGCGCAGTGGCCGGCCTCGCCTCGCTCGCGAGCGGATCGCTCGGCCCCGGACGCCTCGCGATCGCGGGCCCGGATCCGTGGGCGGTCGGAGGCCTGATCGCGCTCGAACTCGGGCTCGGTCTCGTCCCGGGCGTGCTGGCCGCACGGCTCGACCTCGACCGTCTCCGCGCTTCCGCCCTGCCTCAGCGACGCACTGCGGCGGATAGCACGGAGACGGATGGTGCCGAGGCGGATGGCACGGGCCGGCGCAGCATCGTCGCGGATCGCATGCGTGCTCGGGGCGACACGGTCCCGACTGACTACACAGTCTCCCCAAGCGACACGGCACCTCTGGCTGACACGGTCCCACTGGGCGACACGGCGCCACTGGGTGACACGGCGTCCCCGGGCCGCGAGGCGGGGATAGGGGACGACTCCGTCGGGCTCGGCGATGACGACGATGCCGTGCTGCGCGCCTTCTCCTGGGACGGCCTCGATCATGAAGGCTCTTCGGCCGCCGAGAGGTCGACACGCATCGACTCGCCGTCCGGCCGGATTTGGCGGCGACTCCGGCGTCCGCGCTAGACTGCATAACGCAATCCACGGGAGTCCGCACGCGGCGGGCTGAGAGGGAGCACGCGTGCTCCGACCGTTCAACCTGAACTGGATCATGCCAGCGGAGGAAGGAACCCTATGCGCACGCATACCCGCACACCTCGTTCGTCGTTCGCGCTCCCGCGACTCTCCCGGAGGGCCGCGGCCGCGCTGCTCGCCACCGGCCTCGCGGTGGCCCTCCCCGCCTGCGCCGGTGATCCCGGCGCACCCGCCGGCGAGGGCGGCGGCACCGCGGAATCGACCGCGGTCACGCTCGTCGTCCACGACAGCTTCGGCGATCCCGAGGCCTTCAGCGCCGCTGCGAGCGCGGCGACCGGATACGACGTCGAGGTCGTCACCGCCGGCGACGGCGGCGAGCTCACCAACAAGCTGGTGCTGACCAAGGGTGCGCCGATCGCCGACGCCTTCTTCGGCGTGGACGACACGTTCGCTTCCCGGTTGATCGACAACGGGGTGGTGGAGTCGTTCCTGCCCGATCCGCTGCCCGCGCGCGCAGCCGAGCTCGGCGCCCAGCTGGTGCCCGGGCACACCGGCGACGCGGCGAGCGTCTCGGCCTTCCCGATGATCCCGATCGATCTCGGCGCAACCTGCATGAACATCGACAGCGGTTGGTTCGCGGAGAACGACCTGACGCCGCCGCAGAGCTATGAGGATCTGGCCGATGCGCGGTACCGGGGTCTCACGGTCGTGATCGATCCGACCGCCTCCTCGACCGGTGCGGCGTTCCTCACGGGCACCGTCGCCGCCTACGGGGAGACGGGATACCTCGACTACTGGAAGCGGCTCGTCGACAACGACGTGCGGATCGAGTCGGGCTGGACCGAGGCCTACAACGGCCAGTTCACGCAGGGCGGCGAGGGTGGTACCCACCCGGTCGTGCTCTCGTACAGCACCTCGCCGGCCTGGACGCTCAGCGAAGACGGCGAGACCTCGACGACCGAGGCGCTGCTCGGCACCTGCACGACGCAGATCGAATACGCGGGCGTGCTCGCCGGCGCAGCGAACCCCGCGGGTGCGCAGGCCGTGGTCGAGTACCTCCTCTCTCCCGAATTCCAGGCCACCATCCCCGAGACGATGTACATGTACCCGGTCGACGCCGACATCGAGCTGCCGGAGGAGTGGGAGCGCTTCGCCGCGCTGCCGACGGAGCCGCACGACCTGACCCCGGCGCAGATCGGCGCCGACCGCGAGACGTGGCTCAAGGATTGGAGCGACGCCGTCGGATGGTGATCGAGCGGGACGGGCGGGCCGGCAGGCTGCACGGCCGAGGCCGCCGGTTGCACGGCCGGGCGGCGG
>NZ_JBHSRW010000318.1:0-1995 GCF_042659205.1 Leucobacter soli | reverse complement strand
GCCGGTCACGCGGGCCGCGGATCCGGCGCCGGAGATCGGCGTCTCCGCGAAGGTCACCGCGACGTAGGGCGTGTGCCGGGCCGCCTGCCGGTTCGCGAGGCCGGGCCGCGCATTGGCCTCGTGGATCACGACGGGCACGCCCTCGAGCTTCGCCGCTCGATACGCGGGCGCCGATGCGTAACCGCCGAAGCCGACGACCGCGTCGACGCCGCGCGCCCGGATCATCTCCCGGGTCTCCGCCACGGCGCGACGGTAGCGCATCGGGAAGGTGACGGCGTAGGCGCTCGGCCGGCGCGGGAACGGCAGACGCTCGATCGTCAGGAGTTCGTACCCGCGTTCGGGGACCAGCCGCGCCTCGAGCCCCTCCTTCGTCCCCAGGACGAGGATCTCCGACTCCGGCTCGACGGCGCGGAGATGATCCGCGAGCGCGAGCAGCGGGTTCACGTGGCCGGCGGTGCCGCCCCCCGCGAGCAGATACACCGTCATCGCTTCACCTCTCCGGAGATCTCGGCCCGATAGGCGGCGCCGTCTCGAGCGATCGAGATCACGACGCCCATGGCGAGCAGGCAGGCGATCAGCGCCGTCCCGCCCGAGCTGATGAGCGGGAGCGGCACCCCGAGCACGGGGAACACGCCGATCACCACCCCGATGTTCACGAAGGCCTGGCCAACGACCCAGACCAGCACGCCGCCGATCACCGCCCGGCCGAAGCGATCCCGCGCTCGCGCGATCGCGCGGATCATCACCGCCGCGAGCACGGCGAACAGCAGGATCACGAGCACGGCGCCCACGAGGCCGAGCTCCTCGCCGATGATCGCGAAGATGTAGTCGTTGTCGGCGGCCGGCAGCCACGACCACTTGGCCTTCGACCCGCCGAGCCCGACGCCGAAGATGCCGCCGCCCGCGAGCGCCCAGAGGCCGTGGAGCGGCTGCCAGTCGAGCCCGCTGTAGTCGTCGCCCGACGCGAAGATGCGGGCGAGCCGGTTGGAGCTCGTGAGCACGAAGTAGGCCGCGCCGCCCACTGCGATCAGTGCCGTGAGACCGAGCGATTTCCAGCTCACTCCGCCGAAGTACATGGCCCCGAGCACGGCGGCGCCCATGATGAGGGTGGTGCCGAGATCCTTGCCCGCGAGCACGAGGCCGAGCGCCAGCGCGGCGCCGGGCACGATCACCGGGATCAGCTCGTGCCGCATCTGCCGCAGCAGGGGCTCCTTCTTCAGCAGGACGGCCCCGATCCAGACGATCAGGGCGAGCTTCAGCAGTTCGGAGGGCTGGCCGCGGATCGAGCCGAGCTCGATCCAGTTCCGGTTGCCGAAGTCGTCGATGCCGAGCGGGGTGAAGACCAGCGCCTGGAGCGCGAGGCCGAGGGCGAACAACGGCCAGGCCCACTGCTTCCAGAAGCGCAGGGGCATCCGCGCGGCGAACAGCATCAGCGGGATGCCGAACAGCGCGAACTGCGTCTGGCGCCAGAACCGCCCGAAGAAGCCCTCGCCGTCGACGTAGGACGTGATCGACGACGAGGAGAGGACCATGATCAGCCCGAAGCCGACGAGCAGGAGCGTGACCGAGTAGAGCAGGACGACCGTCGGGTCCGAGATCGATCCCAGACTGCGGCCGAGTCGGATCCGCGTGAAGCCGCTCGCCCCGCCGGTCGCGTCAGGCGCGGAGGTCCCCGGCGGGTGCGTCGCCATCCGCGTCACCTCCACTGCCGGTTTCACTGCCCGGTTCGCTCTCGCCCTGGTCGGGACCGAGCGCCCGGACCGCCGCTTGGAAGCGGCGGCCTCGATCCGCGTAGTCCTCGAACTGGTCCATCGATGCTGCGGCGGGTGCCAGCAGCACGGTGTCGCCCGCCTCGGCGAGCGATGCCGCAGCGGCCACCGCCTCGCGCATCGTCTCTTCAGTCTGCCCCGTCTCGATCGCGATCCGCGGCACGCGGGGTGCGTGTCGCTCGAGCGCGGCGACGACCTCCGCACGATCAGCGCCGATCACGACGGA
>NZ_JBHSRW010000317.1:0-1997 GCF_042659205.1 Leucobacter soli | reverse complement strand
GTGGGCCTCGCCGGGGTCGCGGGCCGCCGCTTCGACGAGCTCTCGGGCGGGCAGCAGCAGCGCGGCATTCTCGCCCGTGCGCTGGTCTCGAACCCCCGCCTGCTCCTGCTCGACGAGCCGTTCAACGGCCTGGACCGCGAGAACCGCGACACCCTGCTCGAGCTGCTCGGCGAGCTGCGCGCCGAGGGGCGCACGATCATCGTGAGCACGCACGACCTCGAGATCGCGCAGAAGGCCTGCACGCATGTGCTGCTGCTCTCCGCCGGGCACTCGCACGACCAGCCGGGGCACCCGGCCGGCTTCGGTCCGATCGGCGAGGCGCTCACGCTGGAGGCCGTGGAGCATGCGTTCCACGACATGACGGTGGAGCTCGACGAGCACACCGTGACCACCTCCCGCGAGACGGAGTAGGCGCCCCATGGATGTCGGCCTCCTCGAGGTGTTCGCGTTGCCCTTCATGGCGCGCGCGCTCGCGACGGTCGCGATCCTCGCCGTCGCGGCGGGCGTCGTGGGACTCGGGATCAGCTTCCGCGAGATGGAGTTCGTGAGCGACGGCGTCGTGCACGCCGTGTTCCCCGGGCTCGTGATCGGCGCGGCCCTCGGCGGATCCGCCGGGCTCCTGCCCGGGGCGGTGCTCGCCGCCCTCATCGCGGCCGTGCTGTTCGCGCTCCTCGGCGGCGGGCATGGCGGCGGTCGTCGTGGCGGGTCGCCCCGCGCGGACGGGGATGCGGCGATCGCTGTCGTGCTCACCGGTCTCTTCAGCCTGGGCGTCGTCCTCGTCTCCAGGCAGGAGGGGTACGTCTCGCAGCTGCAGGAACTGCTCTTCGGTCGTCTGCTCACGGTGACCGCGGTGCAGCTGTGGCAGATCCTCGCCGTCGCGATCCTCGCGATCGGGATCATGCTGGTGACGCGCCGCGCCCAGATCTTCCGCGCCTTCGACCCCGAGGGCGCCGAGGCGGCCGGCTACTCGCCGCGCGCGGCGGATCTGGCGCTCACCGCGGCGATCGCCCTGCTCACCGTCGCAGGCGTGCAGGCGCTCGGCGTCCTCATGGTCGTAGCGCTGCTGACCGTGCCGATGGCGGTGTCCCGCCTCGCGACGCGCCGGCTCCGACTGCTCGTCCCGGTCGCTGTGCTCGTCCCTCTCGTCGCCGGTGTCGCCGGGCTGTGGCTGGCCTTCGACTGGTCGGTGCGTACCGGGGCGACCATCTCCCCGGGGGCCCTCGTGGTCCTGCTGCTCGTGGCCCTCTACGCCCTCGCCGTGCTGATCCGCTCGCTCGCGGGTCGGATCGGCGCCGGTGCCGCACGTCCGGCCGGAGGCGCACGATGAACTACTTCGCCCTCGCCGCGCTCGAACTCGCCCTGCTCGGCCTCCTCGGCGGCGTCGCAGGCACCCTGATCGTGCTGCGCCGCCGTTCCTTCTTCGCCGTGGCCCTCAGCCACGCGACGTTCCCGGGCGGGGTGATCTTCGCGATCGCCGGCGCCAACCTGCTGATCGGGCAGGCGCTCTTCGCGCTGCTGCTGGTGCTCATGATGACGCTGCTCTCCCGAGTGCCCGGGCAGGGTCGGCAGGTGGCGAGCGGCGTCGTGCTGTCGTTCGGTTTCGCCCTCGGCGCACTGCTGTCGAGCCTGAACCCGGGGCTGGGCGTGCCCGTCGACGCGCTGTTGGTCGGCTCGCCCCTCTCCGTGACGGGTGCCGACGTCACGGCGACCGCAGTGGTCCTGGCGCTCTCGCTGATCGTCGCGGGCGTGATGGCGAGGCGGATCCTCTTCCACACCTTCGACCCCGTGGGCTTCGAGACGGCCGGCTTCCGGAGCTGGCCGATCGAACTGGCGGTCACGGGCATCGTCGCCGCGAGCGTCGTCGTGGCGATGCCCGCGGTGGGCGCGATCCTCGGCGTCGCCGTGCTGATCGGTCCGGCGGCGGCGGCGCAGCTCGTGGCGCCTCGGGTGCACTGGATCCCGCCCATCGCCGCCGGCCTCGGCGTCGTCGGCGGCCT
>NZ_JBHSRW010000316.1:0-2013 GCF_042659205.1 Leucobacter soli | reverse complement strand
CGACGTGCTGGGCCTCGACGCCCCGGTGCTGCGCGCGCTGAAGGACGTCGGCTACGAGACCCCGTCGGCGATCCAGTCCGCGACGATCCCCGTCCTGCTCGAGGGGCGCGACGTCGTCGGCCAGGCCAAGACCGGCACCGGCAAGACGGCGGCGTTCGCGCTGCCGATCCTGAGCCGCATCGAGCCGGGCCAGGGCGTGCCGCAGGCGCTCGTGCTCGCCCCCACCCGCGAGCTCGCGCTCCAGGTCTGCGAGGCGTTCGAATCGTACGCGGCACATCTGCCCGAGGTGCACCTGCTGCCCGTCTACGGCGGTCAGGCCTACGGCCAGCAGCTCAGCGCGCTGCGCCGCGGCGTCGACATCGTCGTGGGCACGCCCGGCCGCATCATGGACCACATGAAGAAGGGCTCCCTCGATCTGACGCAGATCAGGTACCTGGTGCTCGACGAGGCCGACGAGATGCTCAAGATGGGCTTTGCGGAGGATGTCGAGACGATCCTCGCCGACACGCCCGATGAGAAGCAGGTCGCGCTCTTCTCCGCGACCATGCCGGCGCAGATCCGCCGCATCTCGCAGCAGTACCTGAACGATCCGCAAGAGATCAAGATCGCGGGCAAGACCCAGACCAGCGCGAACATCGCGCAGCGCTACATCGTCGTCAGCTACATGCAGAAGCTCGATGCGCTCACCCGCGTGCTCGAGGTCGAGGACTTCGACGGCATGATCGTCTTCACCCGCACTCGCGGAGACAGCGAGCAGGTCGCCGAGAAGCTGCGCGCCCGAGGCTACTCCGCGACGGCGATCAACGGCGACGTGCCCCAGAACCTGCGCGAGCGGACGGTCGAGCAGCTGAAGAGCGGCAGGCTCGACATCCTCGTCGCGACCGACGTCGCCGCCCGCGGCCTCGACGTCGAGCGGATCAGCCACGTCGTCAACTACGATCTGCCGATCGACACCGAGAGCTACGTGCATCGCATCGGCAGGACGGGCCGCGCCGGGCGCTCCGGCGACGCGATCAGCTTCGTCACACCGCGCGAGCGCCGCCTGCTGAAGGCGATCGAGAAGGCTACGAAGCAGCCGCTCACCCAGATGCAGCTGCCCAACGTCGCCGAGGTCAACGCGACACGCCTCTCCCGCTTCGACGACGCGATCACCGCGGCGCTCGACGAGACCGAGCGGATCGACGCCTTCCGCGACATCATCGCCCACTACGTGAAGCACCACGACGTGCCCAAGACCGACGTGGCCGCCGCGCTCGCCGTCGTCGCGCAGGGGGAGACGCCCCTACTGCTCGACGATTCCGACGACGAGAAGTTCGCCAGGGATCGCGCGCAGGCGCGGAAGTTCCTCGACGACGAGGGCGACCGGAGCCGTCGCGACCGCGACGACCGGGGACGCGACGACCGAGGCCGTGACCGCCGGGACCGCGAGGACCGCGAGCCGCGGCCGCGCCGCGACGACCTGGTGATGTACCGCATCGAGGTCGGGCACCGGCAGCGGGTGAAGCCCGGGCAGATCGTCGGGGCACTGGCGAACGAGGGCGGTCTCTCCCGCGACGATTTCGGCCGGATCCAGATCCGCGACGAGTTCTCGCTGGTCGAACTGCCGAAGCAGCTGCCGGGCGGTGCGCTCGAGCAGATGGCCCAGATCCGGATCAGCGGCAAGCTGATCGAGCTCAAGCAGGATCGCGGGCCGCAGCGCTCGGGCGACCGCGGCGGGTACCGGGATCGCGATGGCGGCGGCTACCGTCAGGATCGTGACCGCGGCGGGTACCGTCAGGATCGCGACGATCGCGGTGGATACCGCCAGGATCGCGGTGGACGCGGTGGTTACGACCGTGGTGACCGCGGTGATCGGGGCTACGGTCGGGATGATCGCGGCGGGTACCGCACCGACCGGGATGATCGCGGCGGATCGCAGCGGGATCGCGGTGACCGCGGAGATCGCGGGTATCAGGGCGGTGGACGACGCGATGATCGCCGGGGCGGCGACGATCGCGGCGGGTACCGCAACGA
>NZ_JBHSRW010000315.1:0-2015 GCF_042659205.1 Leucobacter soli | reverse complement strand
CGTGGCGACGTTCACCGAGGCGCCGCTGCCGCCCGAGCTGCCGCGTGATCCGGGTCGTTCGTCGGGCCGGCGCTCGGTGCCCGCCCCGGCCACCGCACCCTCTCGGGGTTCCTCCCTGCTCGAGGTCAGCGGCCTCTCGGCGCGCTACCCGGGCGCCGCCGATGAGGCGTTGAGCGGCGTCTCCTTCGTCCTCGAACCGGGCCGCACCCTGGTCGTCACGGGGGAGAGCGGTGCGGGCAAGAGCACGCTCGCGCTGGCGCTCGTCCGACTGCTCGAATACGCGGGCTCCTACCGGGTACGCACCGCCGACGGAGAGCTGGTCGAGGCCCGCGACCTGCCCGGCGCGGAGCTGCGCAGCATCGTCGGGCTCTGCGAGCAGACGCCGCACCTCTTCGACGCGGATCTGCGCCAGAACCTGCTCTTCGCGCGTGAGGGCGCCACCGATGCGGAGCTCGTCGCCGTGCTCGAGCGCGTGGGACTCGGCTCCTGGCTGCGCGAGCGGGGCGGTCTCGCAGCGCCCGTCGGCGAGCGGGGCGCGCTCGTCAGCGGCGGTCAGGCGCAGAGGATCGCGCTCGCTCGCGCGATCCTCGCCGATTTCCCGGTGGTGATCCTCGATGAGCCGACCGCGGGCGTGGACCGGGAGCTGGCGGACCTCCTGCTGCAGGATCTGCTCGGCGCGGTGCCCGAGGACCGGGCGGTGATGCTCATCACGCACACCGAGCTGCCGGCGGGGCTCCCGTTCACCCGACTCGAGATCTGAGTCCCATTACGCGGGTGCAGTACCCGGCAGTTGCTCGAAGACGAGGCTCGTGCGCGTCTGCTCGAGCGCGGTGTTCGAGCCCAGGTGCGTCGCGATGAACTCGCGCAGCTCGGAGACGCTCGCGCAGGCGACGTGCAGGACGATGTCCCGGTCGCCGCCGATCAGGAACACGCGCTGCGCGCCCGGGACGGTGCGCAGGCGGTCCGCGATCTCGGGGACTTCGCTGCGATGCCGGCTGCCGACGGTCACCGAGATGAGGGCCTCGACGCCCAGCCCGGCCGCGACCGGGTCGATGTCGGCGCGGTAGCCTCGGATCACCCCGGCCTTCTCGAGCGCGCGCACGCGCCCGTGGCAGGTGGAGATCGGCAGGTCGACGCGTGCGGCGAGCTCCTTGTAGGGCAGCCGGCCGTCGAGCGTGAGCTCGTGGAGGATCCGGCGGTCGGTGTCGCTGAGCTGGAATCCATTCATCGTGGACCGGCCTTCCATCGTGATTTCCGGTCAGTATTCTTCAGATCGCTGATGACCTGAATAGTTTCCAGAATACTTGCCGCTCACCCGTATGAATACCAGGATGGTGTCCATCGGAGAGGAACGAGGAACGATGCGGTTCATCGACATCAGTCCGGCGGTGCGCGCCGACACCCCGGTATGGCCCGGCGACACCGGCTTCGGGCTGAACCCGAAGTGGAGCATCGACGCGGGCGACTCCGTGACGGTCGGCACCGTCACGACGACCACCCACGTCGGCGCCCACATCGACGCGCCGTCCCATATCGTGGCCGGGGCGCCGCCGATCTCCGGCATCCCGCTCGACGCCTGCGTCGGCCCCTGCCTCGTGCTCGACGTCAGCGAGCTCGTGGACCGCGCCGCCTCCCCGCACGGACAGCCGCCGCTCCACGCGGTACGGGCGCGGATCGAGCGGCTCGGCCTCACCGGTCCCGTCGAACGGCTGCTCCTGCGTCACTCGACGGCCCCGCCGAGCACGTGGGATCCCGATCTGCCCGGTGTCGACCCGGCGCTCATGCGCTGGTTCGCCGCGCAGGGAGGCCGCCTCATGGGCCTCGACATCGCCTCTTTCGATCCCGCCGAAAGCACGGAACTCCGCTGCCACCGCGAGGCGATCGCTCGCGGGGTCGTGCTGCTCGAGGGCCTCGATCTCTCCGCGGCGCCCGAGGGCGAGGGCGAGCTCATCGCCCTGCCGCTGGCATGGGCCGATGCCGACGCGTCGCCCGTGCGCGCCGTGCTGCGCCTGCCC
>NZ_JBHSRW010000314.1:0-2024 GCF_042659205.1 Leucobacter soli | reverse complement strand
CTTCGGACCCGGGTTGCGCGCGCCGCCGCCGAGACCGCCGGCCCCGCCGTCGAAGCCGCCCGGACGTCTCACCGGGCCTCGAAGCGCCCGCGCAGCGCGGCGACCACCTGCGGGATGATCCGGTACACGGTGCCGCAGCTCATCGTCACCATCACGTCGCCGGGTTCCGCGATCTCCGCGAGATAGTCGGCGGCGCGCTGCCACTCGTCGATGTACACGACCTTGGAGGGGTCGGCGAAGTCGTCAGAGACCAGCGCCCCGGTCACCCCGGGCACGGGATCCTCCCGCGCGCCGTCCACCGCGAGCACGACGGTCCGATCCGCGCCCCGCTCCAGCACCTCGGCGAACTCGCGGTGGAAGAGGCTCGTTCGACTGAAGAGGTGCGGCTGGTGGATGGCGATCAGCCGGCCGTCGCCGACCACGGCCCGGGCCGAGTCGAGGAGAGCCGCGACCTCGGTCGGGTGGTGCGCGTAGTCGTCGTAGACGCGCACGCCGCCGACCTCGGCGTGGAACTCGAAGCGGCGCTTCGTGCCGCCGAACGCCGAGATCGCATCGAGCGCCGGTCCGGGCTCGTACCCGAGCCCGAGCAGCACGGCGAGCGCCCCCGTCGCGTTCACCGCGTTGTGGCGGCCGAAAACCTGCAGTCGCGCCTCGTGCCGCTGCCCGTCCGTCTCGACGACGAAACGCACCGGCCCCGAGTCGTCGACCGAGACGAGCCGCACATCGGCGCCCTCGGCCTCGCCGAACGTACGGATCACCGGAGTCCTCGACGCGTCGGATTCGTCGGCGCCGGCAGCGGCATCGGCATCGGCATCGGCGCGCAGCGCCTCGAGCACCTCGAGGGCGCCGGGGTCGTCGGCGGAGATGACGACCTGCTCCCCCGCCGCGCGGGCGAAGTCGATGAAGGCCGCCATGAAGGCCTCGCGCGAGCCGTAGAAGTCGAGGTGCTCGGGATCCACGTTCGTGATCAGCGCGATCGCCGTGTCGTAGAGCAGGAACGACTTGTCGCTCTCGTCCGCCTCGATCACGAAGAGGTCGTCGCCCCCGCGTGCCGACGAGACCTCGAGCGACTCGATGATGCCGCCGTTCACGAACGAGGGATCCGCACCGAGACCGAGCAGCCCGGTCACGATCATGCCCGTCGACGTGGTCTTGCCGTGCGCGCCGGCGACCGAGACGAGGCGCTTGCCGCGCGCCAGCCAGGCCAGCGCGTGGGAGCGGTGCAGCACCGGCAGGCCGTGCGCGAGCGCGTGCTGATACTCGGGATTGTCCTGCCACAGCGCACCCGTCACCACGAGCGTGTCGGCGTCGCCGACGTTCGCGGCGTCGTGCCCGATCGAGACCCGGATGCCGAGCTCCTCGAGGGTCTTCGTGCTGTAGTTCGCACTGCGGTCAGAGCCGGTGACCGGCACCCCGGCGGCATGCATCATCCGCGCGATCCCGCTCATGCCCGAGCCGCCGATCCCCACGAAGTGCACGCGGCCGAGTTCCTCCGGGATCTCGAGGTCGAGGTCGGGGTAGATCATCGGGGCTCCTTCGTGTCCGCGGCGAGGGCTTCGCGCACTAGATCGTACAGCCGCTCCGTCCCGTCGAGGGCACCGGCCTCCCGCGCACGGGCGGACATCTCCGCGAGCCGCGACTCGTCGCCCAGGAGCGGGATCAGCGTGCGGTCCACCCACTCGGGCGTGAGATCCCCGTCGTCGACCAGCAGGGCGCCGCCCGCCGCGACCACGCCGGCCGCGTTCAGACGCTGCTCGCCGTTGCCCGAGGCGTAGGGCACGAACACCGCCGGTATGCCGAGGCCCGAGAGCTCGCTCACCGTCGCCGACCCGGCGCGCGAGACGACGAGGTCGCAGGCCGTGAGCGCCAGATCCATCCGATCGCAGTAGGGCAGCACGACGTAGCCGGGTACGCCCGGGTCCTCGAGCTCGGTCAGCCTCCCCCAGATGTGCAGCACCTGCGCGCCGGAGTCGACGATGCGGCGTGCCGAGCCGCCGATCCCGCGGTTGAGCGCGCGGGCGCCG
>NZ_JBHSRW010000313.1:0-2061 GCF_042659205.1 Leucobacter soli | reverse complement strand
CGCGGTCGCGTCGCCCAGCCCGCCGGGCGCGCGGCCGCGGTAGACGAGGATCGGATTGCCCTGCGCGCTGTCGTACACCGAGTAGAGGAAGTCGATCTCGACGTCGCACCCCAGGCGGGCGGCAGCTGCGGTCGAGAGCCCGCCGTGGGACAGCTGCTCGGCGCTCAGGCGGCTCTCCGGCAGCGCCAGGGAACCGTCGTCGGCCGCGCGGACCGCGAGGCGCCCGTCCGCGGTCTCGACCACCCAGCGGACCGTGGTCTGCGCGCTGGCGTCCCCCCGCTGCTGCACGATCTCCTCGTCGGTGGAGAAGGCGTTGAACTTGCCCTGGTAGAACCCGAGCGGACGGCGATCCTGCGCGTCGTAGTCGAGCACCCGGCCGATGATGATCGCGTGGTCGCCGGCGATGACCACCTGGTCGGTGGCGCAGTCGATCCACGCGTGCACGTCCGGGATCACCGGTGCGCCGCCGCGGCCGTCCACCGTCTCGACGTCGGCGAACTTGTCCTCCGACTTCGATGCGAAGGTGCGGGCGAGATCCTGCTGCTCCGAGCCGAGGATGTGGACCGCGATGCCCGCCGACTCGACGAACGCGTCGTAGCTCGCGGCCCGGTGATCCACGCAGACGAGGACGAGCGGCGGGTCGAGCGAGACCGAGGTGAACGAGTTCATGGTCATCCCGCGCGGGCGACCCTCTCCGTCGGTGGTGGTGACGACGGTGACGCCGGTCATGAACGCGCCGAGCGTGCGCCGGTACTCCATGACGTTGACGGATCCGTCGGGATTCATGCGTACAGCGTCCGACATGTTCAACTCCTTCGTCCGAACTCGAGTGGCAACAGCATATTGGTCTGCTGTCAGACAAGTCAATCCACCCATAAGATATGTAATATGAGCGAGACATTGAGTCTGAACGGCGTCGTTCAGCGGGCACCGGCCCTGATCCGTGATCAGGTAGCCGACTACATACGAGGGCAGATCACCTCGCTGAAGCTTCCGCCCGGGGCGATGCTCATCGAACGGGAGATCTGCGAGGCCACCACGGCCTCCCGCGCCACCGTGCGCGAGGCGCTCCGCCAGCTCGAGGCCGAAGGGCTCATCGTCTCCGAGCTGCGCAAGGGGACGCTCGTGGCCTCGCTCTCGCGCACCGAGGCGAAGAACATCTACGAGATCCGGGGGCAGCTCGAGGGGCTCGCCTGCCGGCTCTTCGCCGAGCACGCGGACTCCGCGCAGCTCGGCGCGCTCGTCAGCACCGTCGACCGTCTCTCCCGAGCAGTCGACGACCCCTCCACGATGCTCGCGGAGAAATCCCGCTTCTACGACGTGCTGTTCGACGGAGCCGGCAACCCCGAACTGCGCCGCATCCTCGAGGGGCTGCGCCAGCGCATCACCCTGCTCCGCGTCAACTCCCTCGCCATTCCCGGGCGACCGGTGCACTCCTTGCAGGAGATCGAGAAGATCCGTGACGCCATCGTCGCGCGCAACGGCGAACTCGCAGAGGAGCTCTGCCGGCAGCACATCCGCGCGGCCGCAGACGCGGTGCTCTCGGCGCCCGAGGCGCACTTCGACGAGTCGGAGTGACCCCGGCGCGACCGGCGGCGAGCCGCACCGCGCGGATCAGGCCGCGACCGGCCGCTTCCGCTCCCGCGCGACCGCGAAGGCGGTGAGCGCGAAGCCCCCGAGCGCCCACAGCGTCAGCACGCCGAACGCCGCACCGACACCGGCCGTCTCCATGGCCGCGGCCTGGAACCCGGCGAAGAGCGCGCCGATCGGGCTCGCGTCGCCGACCGCCTGCAGCAGCGGAGGCGCCGTCGAGACGACCCCGATCGCGAACGCTCCGACGAGCAGCGCGAAGGAGAGGAACCGGCCGAAACCGCCGAGCAGGGCCGAGAGCCCCTGGTTCACGAGGGCGAAGGAGACGCCGGCGACGACGGAGAGGCCGAGGAAGGCGAGCCACTGCCCCGGATCGTATCCGAGCAGCGGCGGCAGGATGAGCCCGGCGAGGAGCCCCTGCGCGACACCGAGGACGAGGGCCGGCCGGGCGCTGCGGAGCGCGATGGCCCC
>NZ_JBHSRW010000312.1:0-2074 GCF_042659205.1 Leucobacter soli | reverse complement strand
GCGCGCACGCGCCGGGCACACCGAGGCGAGCGTCGAGCTGATGCGCCTCGCGGGCCTGCGGCCGGTCGCGATGATCGCCGAGATCGTGGCCGAGGACGGCGAGATGATGCGCCTGCCCGGGCTGCTCGAGCTGGGCGCCGCCGAAGGCGTTCCGGTCGTCACGATCGAGCAGCTGATCGCCTACCTCGAGGAGCACGACCCGACGAGCGCACCTGCGGCTCCCGTCCCGCATCGCCAGGTGAGCCTGAAGGCGGACACCCTCGTGCCCACCGAGCACGGGCCGTTCCGCATGCGCGCCTACCGCGACCGGCGGAGCGGCGTCGACCACCTCGCGCTCATCGCGGCCGCCCCCGACGGGTCGATGCCGGGCGACGACGCACTGGTGCGAGTGCACTCGGAGTGCATCACGGGCGAGGCATTCGGTTCGCTGAAGTGCGAGTGCGGGCCGCAGTTGCACGCCGCCCTCGACCTGGTCCAGCAGCGCGGCGGTGTCGTCGTCTACCTGCGCGGGCAGGAGGGCCGGGGCATCGGCCTCGCCAACAAGCTCCGCGCCTACCAGCTGCAGGAGGCCGGGATCGACACGCTCGACGCGAACCTGCAGCTCGGGCTCCCCGGGGATGCGCGCGACTACACGGCCGCGGCGGAGATCCTGGACGACCTCGGACTCACCAGCGTGCGGCTGCTCACGAACAACCCCGACAAGGTGACCCAGATCAAGGGCTACGGGGTCGAGGTGACGGAGCGCGTGCCGCTCTTCGTCGGCCTGACGGAGCAGAACACCGACTACCTGAAGACGAAGCGCGACCGCATGGGGCACCTCCTCCCCCAGCGGATGGCCGACGAGGCGGAAGGGACGGATCAGGGATGAGCGGAGACGGAGCGCCCGAGCTGGCGGTCGACGCGACCGGGCTGCGCATCGCGGTGATCGCGGGCAGCTGGCATCAGAAGATCATGGGCGGGCTGATCCGCGGCGCCCACGAGACGATCGTGGATTCCGGCGCCGACCACTCCCTGTTCCGGGTGGCCGGCGCCTTCGAACTGCCGCTCGCCGCACAGGCGGCGCTGCGCCCCGCCGAGGACGGCGGGGGCGGCTTCGACGCGGCGGTCTGCCTCGGCGTGATCATCCGCGGCGGCACGCCGCACTTCGAATACGTGGCGGGCTCCGTGACCGACGGGCTCACCCGCGTGCAGCTCGACAGCGGCAAACCGGTCGGGTTCGGCGTGCTCACGACCGACGACGAGCAGCAAGCGCTCGATCGCTCGGGGCTGCCCGGTTCACGCGAGTCGAAGGGTCGGGAGGCCGCCGAGGCCGCGCTGCATGCAGCCCTCGCGGTGCGGCGGATCCAGGCGGGGAGCTAGGGCATGTCTGCGAAATTCTAGGGCTCAGCCCAGCCCGGAGTGCGCCACGATCACGGCGAGATCGGTGCGGTTCCGAGCATCCCATTTGGTCCGGATCGCCGCGAGCGCCGACTTCACCGTCGTCTCGGAGACGAACATCTGCGCGGCGATCTCGGCATCGGACGCGCCGGTCATCACGGCGAGCGCGAACTCGCGCTCCCGTACCGTGAGGCGTTCCATCTTCGCCAGCGCGTCGAGTCGTCTGGCCGAGGTGCGCTCGGAACGGGCCCAGCCGGTGATCTCCACGGCGGCTCGGGGCGAGAACGGCGCCTCGCCGAGCGCGGCTGCGCGCACGGCATCGAGAATCCGGTGCGGATCCTCATCCTTGTGGATGAAGCCGATCGCTCCCGCGTCGATGGCCTGCAGCACGACACCGTCGTCGTCGAAGGCGGTCATCATCAGGAACCTCGGAGCGCCGGGCATGCCGACGAGACGGCGGACGACCGAGATGCCGTCGACGCGCGGCATCCGGACGTCGCACAGCACGACGTCCGGGTGCAGTTCATGGATCGCGTCCTCGACCTGATCGCCGTCGCTGCGGGTGCCGACGACGGCCAGGTCCTCGGCGGTGCCGAGCACCGCGGCGACCCCGGCTGCGGCGAGCGCGTCGTCGTCCACGACCAGGATGCGAGTCGGAGCGGTCATCGCGCCAGTGTACCGAAGCAGCGGGTCCTGC
>NZ_JBHSRW010000311.1:0-2089 GCF_042659205.1 Leucobacter soli | reverse complement strand
CGCGCGCGTCGTCGGCGCGGGAGAGATGGCCCTGCTCGCGCACCTGGGCATGAGCGGGCAGCTGCTGCTCCGCGAGCTCGACGCCGCGGGTGATCGTCACGTGCGCATCCGCCTGTGGATCGAGCACCCCGAGCACGGGGAGCTGCGGATCGACTTCGCCGATCAGCGCCTCTTCGGCTCGCTCGCGCTCGACCGGCTCGCCGCGGCGCCCGACGGGATCGGCGAGGTTCCGGTCCAGGCGCTGCATATCGCGCGGGATCCGCTCGATCCGGCCTTCGACGATGCCGCGTTCGTGGCGGCGCTGCGGCGGCGCGGCAGCGGAGTGAAATCGCTGCTGCTCGACCAGTCCCTGGTGAGCGGCGTCGGCAACATCTATGCGGATGAGGCGCTCTGGCGGGCCCGACTGCATCCGGAGACGGCGGGCTCCGTGGTCGGGGCGCGGAAGGCCGCCGAA
The DNA here is from genome assembly GCF_042659205.1 of Leucobacter soli. Taxonomy (NCBI): domain Bacteria; kingdom Bacillati; phylum Actinomycetota; class Actinomycetes; order Micrococcales; family Microbacteriaceae; genus Leucobacter; species Leucobacter soli. The sequence continues at coordinate 1,635 of NZ_JBHSRW010000311.1, read as the reverse complement.
CTGCTGCGGCTGCTCCGCGACGTCTTCGCGCAGGCGCTGGCGGAGGGCGGTACGAGCTTCGACGAGCAGTACGTCAACGTCAACGGACAGGCCGGCTACTTTGCTCATCAACTACATTCATATGGCCGGACGGGCCTGCCCTGCGATCGATGTGGCACTCTCATAGTCAGAGAGCGGTTCATGAACAGGTCCTCGCACTATTGTCCGAAGTGTCAACGGCTAGCGAAAGCTCAATCCGCGGCGGCGAAGTAAGTGAGCATTGAGACCCTCTCGGCAGAGTTGCAGGCAACGCTATTGCATTAACAAAGGTGAAATGTAATTGGCGCGGAGATGACCTGGCCTGTGGTTTGGATTCCTTTCGGGGTAGCAATTCGGTGAAGACAAGACACTGTGGGTGCCGTAGTGAATTCAATTCCTTAGCTGGTTCGTGAACTTAACTTCGTGATTGCGGGAAGGATCGCAAGTGCTGCAGTCGCCCCAGATATCGAGATTGTCACCCAGACTGGCCCAAAGCTCACGGCCTGATCACCGGACCCTACGAAAGCCACGAGAAGAGCAACCCCTACGGCCGCACCGATTTGCCTGCCAGTGTTGATAATGCCAGTGCCGGATGCGTAATCTTCTTCCGGTAGCGCTCCCGCACCGCCAGACAGAAAGCCCGTCTGCGCTATGCCTGCGGCCGCACCAGTCAGAATGAATCCGGCCAAAAACGCTACTGGCGATGAGTTTTCAGTTGTCAGGCTCAAAGCCCAAATAAGGCCCGCGACCATAAAGAGCAGCCCGCCGCCCAACGAGAGCCACTCGGCCTTAAGGTTTGTCCGCCCCGCGATGAGTGAAGTGACGACCGCAGTGCCCGGGCCAAGAATGAAGCAGATGCCAGTAAGTGCGGAGCTCCATTCCCAGACGTTTGTGGCCCAGAGCGCGCAAGCCAAAAGCATCATGGAGAATCCGACATAGAAAGCTGCCATCCCGACTGCTGCAAAGGAAAATGACGGCGTCTTGAATAGGCGGAGATCTACTACCGGATCGGGGTGCCGCATGCTGCGGTAAAGGAACAGACCAAATGTCGAGATGCCAAGCGCTGCGGTGACCCAGAGTCGAAGCTGATCCGGCTTTCCTTCACTCGACATGGTGAGGACTGTGATGAACGATGCAATGGTGACGGCCAAGCATGCTGCGCCAACGAGATCCGGAAGTGGTGAGGCTTTTCTCGGAGGCGTGGGGAGAGCCCGTGCAGCAAATAGTGCGACGAGTGCCAAAGGGATCTTCAGAGCAAAGACCAGTCTCCAGTCGAGGTCAGCGAGGAGTCCGCCGAGTACCGGTCCAAGCGCTGCGGCAAGAGAACCTGCAGCGGCCCAGATCGAGATCATCCGTTTGTGGTCAGGCTTGGGATAGGCCTCAAGAAGAAGCGCCAGGCTGGTCGGAACGATGACGCTCGCTCCGACGCCTTGTAGAGCGCGAGCCAGGATCAGGATTCCGACGTTGGGAGCCAGCGACGCAAGCATCACACCGATTGTGAACGCAACGAGTCCCCAGACGAATACGCGTCGCCGACCAATGAATTGGCCTGGTTTCAGTTCCGATCTTTATATAAGGATGGAACTACGATGCCAAGCAAATACGACCCTGAACTTC
>NZ_JBHSRW010000310.1:0-2132 GCF_042659205.1 Leucobacter soli | reverse complement strand
GACCGGTCGCGGAGAGCAGCACCGTGCAGGGCGTGTCGGCGACCTCGAGCGAGGCCGAGGCGCCGGCGGAGGCGCGCGCCGGGCGGGCGACCGCCCCGGTCAGCACGGTCCTCCTCGGAGTCCCGTAGGCTTCGGCGGCCTCGTCGAGTTCCTCGGTCAAGACCGCGTGCAGTTTGGCCTCGCTCCCCAGGATCTCGAGGAGCGCCTCGATCTCGGCGCGCAGCTGGTCCCGCTCGGCCTCGAGCTCGACGCGCGAGAACTTCGTCAGCCGGCGGAGGCGGAGCTCGAGGATGTACTCGGCCTGGGCCTCCGAGAGGTCGAACACCTGCATGAGCCGGGCGCGCGCCGAATCGGCGTCGTCGCTCGTCCGGATGAGCTGGATCACCTCGTCGATATCGAGGATCGCGATGAGCAGGCCCTCGACCAGGTGCAGGCGTTCGCGACGCTTGCGCAGTCGGAACTCGGAGCGGCGCGTGACCACCGAGAGCCGATGGTCGAGGAACACCCGCAGCATCTCGCGCAGACCGAGCGTCTGCGGCTGCCCGCCCACCAGGGCGACCGAATTGATGCTGAACGAGTCCTCGAGCGGCGTGTAGCGGTAGAGCTGCTCGAGCACCGCCTCGGGGCTGAATCCGGTCTTGAGCGTGATGACGAGGCGCAGCCCGTTCTTCCGGTCGGTGAGATCGGCGACGTCGCTGATGCCGGAGAGCTTCTTCGCGTCGACGCCCTGCTTGATCTTCTCGATGACGCGCTCGGGGCCGACGAGGTGGGGCAGTTCGGTCACGACGAGGCCGGTGCGCCGCGGCCCGAGCTGCTCGACCGCGACCTTGGCGCGGGTGCGGAAGGCGCCGCGCCCCGTGCGATAGGCGTCCTTGACGCCGTCGAGTCCGACGATGATGCCGCCGCCGGGCAGGTCTGGCCCGGGGATGAACTCCATCAGCTCGTCGACCGTCGCGTCCGGGTGCGCGAGGAGATGCTTCGCTCCCTCGACGACCTCGATCAGGTTGTGCGGAGCAAGGTTGGTCGCCATGCCGACCGCGATTCCGCTCGCGCCGTTGACGAGCAGGTTCGGCACGGCGGACGGCAGCACCTCGGGCTGCATGATCTGGTTGTCGTAGTTCGGGACGAAGTCGACGACATCTTCGTCGAGCGCGGCGGTCATCCCGAGCGCCGCCCCCGCCAGCCGGGCCTCCGTGTACCGGGACGCCGCGGGGCCGTCGTCGAGCGATCCGAAGTTGCCGTGCCCGTCGACGAGCGGCAGCCGCATCGCGAAGCCCTGGGCCATGCGCACGAGCGCGTCGTAGATGGATGCGTCGCCGTGGGGGTGGAGCTTGCCCATCACCTCGCCGACGACGCGCGCGGACTTGACGTGCCCCTTGTCAGGCCGGAGCCCCATGTCCGTCATCATGAAGAGGATGCGGCGCTGCACGGGCTTCAGCCCGTCGCGCGCGTCGGGCAGCGCGCGCGAGTAGATCACCGAGTAGGCGTACTCGAGGAACGACTGCTCCATCTCGTTCGAGATGTCGATGTCCTCGATCCGTTCGGACTGATCGCTGCGTTCGACGGCTGTGCTGTCGGTCACGGTTCGGGTCGCGCCTTTCGTCGGGTTCCGGAGGATGCCCGGCGGCCGGCCGGGCGCGGGGCGCGGCGAGGCCCCGGATACGATGGTGATCATGCTACCGACCGTCACCGACAACGGTGCGAGGCTGGCCGCGATTCTGCCGACCGGGATCGCCGCGCTGGCCCGCGGGCTCGGCGCCGACCCTGCCGAGCGCCTCTCGACGGCACTCGGCCGCTCGGAACAGCTGCTCGACCTCCCGGAGGCGCTGCCGTCGCTGACGGGGTTCGTCATGGTCGTGGTCGACGGCCTCGGGACGGCGAACCTCAACGCGGCGAAGGCTCACGCCCCCGTGCTGGCCTCGCTCGCGGCGAAGCGGATCGAAACGGTGCTCCCGTCGACCACCGGCGCCGCGCTGACCACGCTCGCGACCGGGCGCCTGCCGGGCGAGCACGGTCTGATCGGGTACCGGATCCGCCATCCCGAGCTCGGCTTGCGCACGACGCTCAAGGAATGGGACGGCATCGACGACGTGCGCTCGTGGCAGCGCGCCGAGCCGCTCTGGCGCCTTGCC
>NZ_JBHSRW010000309.1:0-2149 GCF_042659205.1 Leucobacter soli | reverse complement strand
CGCTGGGCGACCTCCCCGAAGCCGGGAAGGCGCATCTGGTGCGCGGCTCGCTCGGCCTGCTCTGCGGTGAGCGGCGGGCCGGGTTCGACCAGCGGCCCGGGTCGACTCCCGGCCTCGACGGCGCTCCCCCGGTCAGCCGGCATCGCCGCGATACCCTGCTGCGAGAAGGCCTCGGTTGATGTCCCGCGCCCACATCGGACCCTCGTAGATGAAGGCCGTGAATCCCTGCACGAGTGTGGCGCCGGCCTCCAGCCGTTCGAGCACATCACCCGCGGTCGCGACGCCGCCCACCGAGATCACGCAGAGATCGTCCGAAGCGGTGGCGCGGATCCGGCGCAGCACCTCGAGCGACCGGGCCTTCAGCGGCGCACCGGAAAGCCCCCCGGCGCCCAAGGCCTCGACCTGCGCCATCGGCGTCGAGAGCCCGGCACGGGAAATCGTCGTGTTCGTGGCGATGATGCCGTCGAGCCCGAGTTCGGCGACGAGACCGACGATGCCGTCCAGCTGCTCGTCGTCCATGTCCGGTGCGATCTTCACCAGCAGCGGAGTGCCCGCAGCAGCGGCGCGCACCTCGGCGAGCAGCGGCCGGAGCTGATCCAGCTCCTGCAGGCCGCGCAGACCGGGAGTGTTCGGCGAGCTGACGTTCACGGCGAGGTAGTCGGCCAGAGGAGCGAGCCGGAGGGAGCTCCAGACGTAGTCGGCGATCGCATGCTCGACCTCGGTCGCACGGCTCTTGCCGATGTTCACGCCGATCACGGGCCGATGCGGCGACAGTCGCGCCTGCTCGATCCGCGGCACCGCCGCTGCGGATCCCCCGTTGTTGAAGCCCATCCGATTGATCAGCGCACGATCGTCGACCAGGCGGAAGCTCCGCGGCTTCGGATTGCCCGGCTGCGCGTGCCGGGTGAGCGTGCCGACCTCGACATGGCCGAAGCCGAGCGCCCCGAGCCCGAGAATACCGACGGCGTTCTTGTCGAATCCCGCGGCCATGCCGAACGGGCTCGGGAAGTCGATTCCGAGCGCGCGGACCGCGAGACGCGGATCGGGTGCGCAGGCACGGCGCAGGAAGGCGCCCGCCGCGGGAGCGGCCGTGATCGCCGAGAAGGCGAGATGATGCGCGGTCTCGGGGTCGAATCGGCGCAGCACCGTGTTGAAGAGCGCGGGGTAGAGGCGCACGCTACTCCCCCGTTCCGTCGTTCGCCGCATCGAGCCGCGCAGCATCGATCTTCGCGATGCTGCCGGTGCTCGGATGGTCACGCAGCTCGGCGATCGCGAGATCGAAGTCGTCGAGCGACTCGAAGGCCTGGTAGACGCTCGCGAAGCGGAGATAGGCGATCTCGTCGAGTTCGCGCAGATGCGGCAGGACCGCGAGTCCGATGTCGTTCGCGTCGAGCTGCGCCTGCCCCGTGGAGCGCACGGACTCCTCGACCTGCTGCGCGAGCAGTGCGAGGTCGGAGTCGGTGACGGGCCGCCCCTGGCAGGCCTTGCGCACGCCACTGACGACCTTCTCGCGGCTGAAGGGTTCGACGACGCCCGAGCGCTTGATCACGGTGAGGCTCGCGGTCTCGGTCGTGCTGAACCGCCGACCGCATTCCGGGCACTGCCGGCGGCGGCGGATCGAGAGGCCGTCGTCCGAGGTGCGCGAGTCGATGACCCGGCTGTCCGGGTGGCGGCAGAAGGGGCAGTGCATCAGCGCGATCCTCCGTGTCGGTGCTCGGATACGGGTTCGCCGGGCGCAGGATTGTCGGCCGCAGGATCGTCCACCGCAGCGCGGAAGCGCTCGCTCACCGCCTCGCCGTGCGCCGGGAGCCCTTCGGCCCTGGCCAGCGCGAGCAGGTGCGTCTCCGTCCCCGCGAGCGCAGCGCGGTCGTATGCGACCACCTGCTGCGGGCGGAGGAAGGTGTGCGCGCCGAGCCCCGCCGCGAATCGGGCGGTGCCGCCGGTCGGCAGCACGTGATTCGATCCGGCCAGGTAGTCGCCGAGACTCACCGGGGTGTAGCCGCCGACGAAGATCGCACCGGCGTTCTCGACCAGCGCGAGCACGGCGCCGTCGTCGCGGGTCTGGATCTCGAGGTGCTCGGGGCCGTAGGCGTTGCTCACCCGCGCCGCGGCGGCGAGGTCGTCGACCAGGATCACCGCGGACTGCGGG
>NZ_JBHSRW010000308.1:0-2191 GCF_042659205.1 Leucobacter soli | reverse complement strand
CCGAGGCCGAGCGCCGGCTGAGCGCGCTCGTGGTGCAGGCGGCCCGCGAGATCCACGCCGCGATCCGCGAGCCGTAGGAGCGGGGCGGGCGGCCCCGGTCGCAGCGGGGGTCCCGCATTCATTCCCACTGAGTGGGAGAGCGGGGGGATCCTTCGCGGCCACGCTGTCACCCTGGTACGACGAGACCACCCGAAGGAGACGAAGATGGCCGTTGAAGACAAGGTCGCCGCCGCGCCCGAGTCGCTGCTCGAAGCGCCGGATCGCGCGTCGCAGGCGCAGATCGATCGCGAGACCGCCGAGCTGCACGCCGACTACGATCGCCGGGCGGCCGCGGGCGAGGCGTTCCCGCAGACGATCCTGAACTTCCCGTCCTACCGCTCGAGCATCTTCCGTTCGCCGACCAAGGACCCGCGGCACACCGATCCCGAGACCATCGAACTCTGGTCGCCCGCCTTCGGCCAGCGCGACATCAAGGCCATCGAGGCCGACCTGACGCTCAACGGCGGCCCGGGCGAGCCGCAGGGCGAGCGGATCACGGTCACCGGCCGTCTGCTCGACTCCTGGGGGCGGCCCTTGCCCAACCAGCTCGTCGAGGTCTGGCAGGCGAACGCCGGCGGGCGCTACATCCACAAGCGCGATCAGCACCCCGCGCCGATCGACCCGAATTTCTTCGGCGCCGGCCGCACGATCACGAACGACCGCGGCGAATACACCTTCACGACGATCAAGCCGGGCCCCTATCCGTGGAAGAACCACATCAACGCCTGGCGCCCCGCGCACATCCACTTCTCGATCTTCGGGCGATCCTTCACCCAGCGCATCGTGACGCAGATGTACTTCCCGGGCGATCCGCTCTTCGCGCTCGACCCGATCTACAACACGATTCGAGACCAGAGAGATCGCGACCGCCTGATCGGCATCTACGACCACGATCTGAGCGTGCCCGAGTTCTCGATGGGCTACCGCTTCGACATCGTGGTCGACGGGCCCGACGCCACCTGGTTCGAGAATGCCGGCTGGTTCGACGAAGAGGAGCACTGATGAAGCGCGCACGCGATCTCGACACCTCGGCCGTGCCCGAGCGCACGCTCGTGCCGACGCCCGGCCAGACCGTCGGCCCCTTCTTCGCCTTCGGCACCGACTACGAGAAGAAGCACGAGGTCGTCCACCCGCACTCGCCGGGCTCGTTCGTGCTGAGCGGCCGCGTGCTCGACGGGCAGGGCGACCCGGTGCCCGACTCGATGGTCGAGATCTGGCAGGCCGACAGCGACGGCACCGTGCCGATGGCCCGCGGGGCCTTCGCGCGCGACGGCCACACCTTCACGGGCTTCGGCCGCGCTTTCACCACCGATGAGGGGCACTTCGAGTTCTGGACGCGCGAACCCGGATCCGTCGACGGCGAGGCCCCGTTCTTCGTCGTCATCGTCTACGCGCGCGGCCTGCCGAACAAGCTGCACACGCGTTTCTACCTCCCAGAGAACGAGGCGGCGAACGCCGCGGATCCTCTGCTGAGCTCCCTCGACGACGACGAGCGCGCTACGCTGATTCTCGAGCGCACGCCCGACGGCGGGCTGCGACGAGACATTCGCCTGCAGGGCGAAGGGGAGACCGTCTTCATTGCATTCTGACGCGGCGCAGGACTCGCGCGACTCCCCGGAGGGGAGTCGGATCGTGATCGACACGGGGCTGCTCTCCCCAGTCACGGTGGGGCACGATCACGCGGTGAGCGATGCGGTGTTCGCGATCGCCCTGATCCGGGCCGAGCTGGCGCTGACGCAGGCCTGGGCCGAGCTCGACATCGCCCCCGAAGCGGCCGCCATCGGGTTCGAGCAGACCTTCGGCGTCGATGCCGCGGGTGCGCTCGGAGCCGGCTTCGAACGTCTCGACCTGGCCGAGCTGGTCGAGCGGTCGGTCGCCGGCGGCAACCCGGTGATCCCGCTCGTCGGCATGCTGCGCGCCGGGGTGCCCGAGGGCGCGCGCGAGTGGGTGCACCGGGGAGCGACGAGCCAGGACATCCTCGACACGGCGCTCATGCTCTTCGCGCGCGATGCGGGGTTCGAGGTGCTCGCGCACCTGGTCGAGATCGACGAGGCGCTGACGGCCTTCGCCGCCGAGCACCGCGATCAGACGGCCGCGGCACGCACCCTCACCCAGCACGCCGTGCCGACCACGCTCGGCCTGCGCGCCGCGA
>NZ_JBHSRW010000307.1:0-2210 GCF_042659205.1 Leucobacter soli | reverse complement strand
GCCGCCGAGAGCGCCACCGCCTTGGGGATGCCGCTCGAGCCGGAGGTGCGCACCACGAGCGCGGTGCCCTCGGGGAGCGGTTGGGCCTGCAGCCTCGCGATCTCGGGGTCGATGCCGGGATCGGTGCCGGCGGGCAGCGGGAGCACCGGTGCTCCTCCCGCGAGCGCGTCGTCGAGCGCCGCCAGCAGCCAGGCCCGGTCATCGACGGGAACGGCTCTCAGTCCCGTATGCGCACTCACCCCACCAGGGTACCGGCGGGCAGTGGAGTGAAGCACGTGCGATCGGAGATGGACGACGACCGCCTGCCGGGGGCGCAGACGGTCGTCGGAACCGAGCTGTTCGCCGCGAGACGAAGTGCTTGCGACAACTGCGGGCTACTCGTCAGTCGTCGTAGCCGTAGAGATCCTCCCAGCGATCCTCGACCCGGCCGGAGACGGAGCCCTGCGCCAGGATGTCCCGGCCCGAGCCGCCGTTCAGCTTGTCGGAGCCGCGCTCGCCCTCGAGCAGGTCGCGGCCGCCCTGGCCGTACAACCGGTCGTCGCCCGAACCGCCCTCGAGGTGATCGTTGCCGCTGCCGCCGAGGATCTTGTCCGCGCCGCGGCCGCCGTCGAGCACGTCGCGGCCGGTCCCGCCGCGGAGGATGTCGTTGCCGGAATCCCCGTCGATCTCGTCGCGGCCGGAGCCGCCGTGGATCCAGTCCCGACCGCTGTAGCCGTCGATGTCGTCGTTCCCGGCGCCGCCGTGGATCCAGTCGTCGCCGCTGCCGCCCTCGACCTCGTCGTGCCCGGAACCCGCGCAGATGATGTCGTCGCCGCCGCGGCCGTCGATCTCGTCGTTGCCGCTGAGCGCGACGATGACGTCTCGGCCCGAGGTGCCGACGATGTCATCGCTGCCGTAGGTTCCCACGATCGTGGCGCGATGCCCGTTGCAGGTGTAGCCGGCGGCCTGAGCGGTCGCCGGAGTCAGGGCGAGCGCGAGCCCGCCGAGCAGCGCGGTGGCGGATCCGGTCGCGGCGATCCTGCGCAGTGCGGTCCTGTTCATGATGTCTCCATTCGGTGGGGTCCGGGCGTGTTGCCCGCTGAATCCGGCGGTGTACCGCGCGATGATTCGATTCCACCAGCGCCGAGTGAGATCACTGTGAGCGAGGAATGAGAGGCCTCTTAAACAGGGGGAAGTCCCGCCGGTTCGGGCGATCCGGCTCGGATCCGGGCCGCCTCTGCTACGCGGTCCGCCCGTCGCCGCTCATCGATTCGAGCAGCTGCGCCTCGGCCTTCACCAGATAGCGGATCAGCGCATCTGCCGCCAGCGCGTTGTCGCCGCGCTCCAGGTGGGCGACGATCTCGGCGTTGTACCCGATGTACGGCTGGTGGAAGGTCGGGTCCGAGGCCATGCCGTGGAAGATCAGGCGCATCTCTACGAGGATGCGCTCCATCTCGGCGTCCAGCCGATCGCTGCCCGCTCGCGCGACGATCGCGCGGTGGAACCCCTGATTGGCCGATGCCATCTCCGCCGCGTCGCGCCGCTCGATGCCCTCCCGTCCCTGCTCGACCCAGGTCGAGAGCCGACCCGTTGCGCCCGTGCCCCAGAGGAGCGCGCCCGGCTCGATGATCCGCCGTGCACGATACATCTCGCGCACGTCCGCCTCCGTGGGCTGCTTCACGAACACTCCCCGGTTCGGCACCCGGGTGACGATCCCCTCGGAGCGCAGACTCGCGAAGCCCTCGCGGAGGGTGTTCCGGGACACCCCGAGGAGATCCGCGAGCTCTTCCTCGGGGAGCTTGCTCCCGGGCAGGATCTCGCCGGCCGCGATCCTGCTCCGGAGGACCCCCGCGACCCACTCGGCGGTCTCGGCCCGCTTCATGGCATTCGTCTCGCCGGCCGATACCTCGAGGATCATTCGTTCACCCGTTCCGATCACCGGAGTCGCCCGCGCACGCACCGGAGCGACTCATACGGACGTAATGGAGGCAAGCCGAGTTCCCGCGAGTACCGGTGCACCGGGTTCCAGCTCGTGCGCCCCCAGCCGGCCCGGCCGATGGGCGAGCACCCAGGTCTCCGTCTTCATCACCTCGAGGATCGCCAGCGGCTCCTGCGCTTCGACGATGGCACCCGGTTCTGCCAACCACTTCACCAGGATCCCGGGGGCAGGCGCGCGCACCGCGCCCCCGTCCCCCGGATCCGAACCGCGCGCGTCCGCGCCCGGCTCGGCG
>NZ_JBHSRW010000306.1:0-2212 GCF_042659205.1 Leucobacter soli | reverse complement strand
AACGGATCGATGCCGCGCTCGCGCGAGCCCGCTCCGACGTGGCGCGCCTGGCCGCCCGCCGTGAGCGGGGCGCCGGATGCACGCTGACCGGTGTGATCCGCATCGAGCACGATGGCGCACCGTTCTGGTACGTGCTGAACATCGGCGACTCGCGGGCCTACCTGCATCGCGACGGCGAGCTGATCCAGCTGACCCGCGATCACTCCCTGCTGGCCGAGCGGCTGGACGCCGGCAGGGCGGATGCCGCGTCAACGCCGCGCAATCTGATCACGCGCGCGCTCGGCAGCGACGACTCCCGCCACGACGCCTGGCTGCTGCCGATCGAGAGCGCCACCCGCCTGCTCATCTGCACCGACGGGCTCACCTCCGAGGTCGAGGATCAGCGCCTGGAGACCGCACTGCGCGGAGCGGACCGGCCGGCGCGGCTCGTGGAGCGCCTGCTGGACGAGGCGCTCCGGTCCGGCGGCCGGGACAACATCACGCTGATCGTCGTCGACGTCCTCTCGAGCGGTAGCGGGACGCTCGGATCCGCCCCCTCGCCCACGCAGCCCGGGACCGCCGCAGCGGGGACTGATACCGGCGCAGTCGAGCTCGAAGCAGCCGGCATCGATGACGGCGGCGACGACCGCGAGGTCGACGAGATCACGATCGAGCGGACGCGGCCGGCGCGACGTCCCGTGACCGCGGGAGCGCGATGAGCTCCGGCGGCGCCGACACGGGCATCGGCCGCCGCGGCACGGATGGCGCCGGCTCGGACGGCATCGGCTCGGACGACGCAGGCACGGATGATGCCGGCACGCACGTCGATGACCTCGAGGACGAGACGATCGTCGTCGCGGATGCGACCGTCGCGGTCGTGCGCTCCGATCCGGCCCGTTCGACGCGCGTCGCCGCCGGAGCCGGCGAGGGCGCCGATGACCTCTCCGGCAGCGGTTCCGATGACGACATCGACAGTGATGCGACGGTGCTCGTGCCCGGTATCGACCGCGGAGACGAGCGCGGAGTCCTTCCCGGTGGTCGGTATGCGAAGCGGGCCTCCGCGGCGCCTGTTCCAGGGCTCGCTGTAGAGTCCGTCGTCGAACCCGCTGCCGAATTCGGGGCCGAATTCGGGGCCGAACCGGTTGCCGGGAGCACGGAGAATGCCGACCCGGACTCCGCCGCGGGCGTCCCCGGCGATGCCACGGCGGATGCGACCGCCGATTCCATCGCGGATTCCATCGCGGATTCCACCGCCGAGAGGCATCGCGTCAGCACCGCCGTGCGCGATGCCGAGGGCTTCGGCCTGGACCCGCGGCGCCGCATCTCCCCGCCACCGGGTCGCGCCCCCTGGGAGAAGTCTCCTGCGCCGGAGCCCGGTCTGCACCCGCGGTCTCCGGTGCGCTACGCGCCGAGGTCGGCGCGCGCGACCGGTGTCGATCACGGGTCGGACGAGATCGAGCGTCGGATCGGCGCACCCCCGGCGGCGACCCCGGTCCCGGTGCGGGAGGGGCGCGAGGCGCTGCCCTCTCTGGAGCGCCGCGAGCGTCGTTCGCGCGCGGTCACGCTGATCGCCTATCCGCTCGTCGCGCTCGCCGCGCTGATCGGCCTCACGGCTCTGGCAGTGCTGGCGTTCCGCTGAACCGCGAAATCGCTGAATCGCGGGGTCGCAGATCCGCTGGGCTCCAGATCCGCTGGGCTCCAGATCCGCTGGGCCGTGGAATCGCCGGGCTGCGGAATCGCGGGGCGGCGACCCCGCGGGGCCGCCGGGCCGCTGAGCACCCCGCGGTACGCCGCAGACTGTGCCCGGCACGGGTCCGCCTGCACGGCCGCTGCACTTCTGGCTGATGCTGCAGTTCGGGCTGATGGGATCCGGCGGGATCCTCAGCCGGAACTGTGAGATCAGCCCGAACTGCGGCCGCGACGGCCTGCGCTGCGACGGCCGCGCGACCGCCCTCAGCAGTCGGAGCGGTTCTCCGATCGAAGCGGCCCGTCGCTCAGAGCAGCCCGTCGCTCAGGGCGTTCGGCGTGCCGAAGCGGTGCGCCGTGATCGAGATCGCCTGCTCGTGCAGATGCGGCAGCATCTCGACGCGCCCGGCCGAGACGACCTCGCCTCCGTATACGGCGACGTCCGGCTTGCCGTCGGTCGCCTCGTACACGGCGGCGACCGCCTCGGCGCGCGAGGCGCCGGCGACGATGCGGATACGGGCGCTTGCGCCGGGGCCCTCCTGCGCGG
>NZ_JBHSRW010000305.1:0-2275 GCF_042659205.1 Leucobacter soli | reverse complement strand
CTGGGCCCGCCCGCGCGGCGGGTGGTCACGCTGCCCAGCAGTTCCTCCCCTTCGCGCGCGACCCAGACGTCGAAGCGCTCGGCGCGGACGGCGGCGAACCGCGAGGGATCCTCGTGCTCGCTCGGGCCGTAGTCGTGGCGGTAGGCCGCGTCGATCAGCCGATCCACAGCCTCGAACTCGTCGGGACCGGCGAGCCCGACGACGACGCCCGCCCCACTCGCTCCGCCGGTGCTCGGCACCGATGCCGGCGTCGGCGCCGGCGCCCCGCTCATGCCGCCGCCCGCCAGCCGAGGGCCGGGCCGACGACCGTCGCCAGCTCATGCAGGATGTGCTTCCAGTCGGCGAGCTCGAGCTCGAACGGCAGCTCGAAGATGTAGTCGTCGGCGGCCTGGAACGCGACGTCTCCTCGGATGCGTGCGACGATCTCCTCGCTGGTGCCGAAGATGTCCGTCGCGATGATCGTGCCAGCACTGTGGACTTTCGCGGTGCGCGGCGTGCGTCGCTCGACGTACTCGGAGTAGCGTCGCAGCTGATCCGCGTTCGCCCCGTCGGTCGGCACGACGACTCGTGCCACCGACACCCGACCGTCGGCGCCCTCCGGCAGCGCATCGCGGTAGGCGTCGATCTGAGCGCGCTGCGCACCGGCGAAGTCGATCGCGTCGCCCTCCGGCAGTTCGGCGGTACCGCCCTCCGGCAGCTCGAGCGTGCTGATGTTCGAGACGAGCCAGTTGAGCCCCGCCGATCCGGCCCAGCGCGCGGATCGTTGCGATCCGCCGCCGTACCAGAGCCGGGACGCGAGGCCCGGGCTGTGCGGTTCGACGCGCTCGCTGTCGAAGTCGCCGCCGATCCCCTGGTATTCGGGGACCTCGCGCACGCGTTCGCCCGCGAGCAGCCCGCGCAGCCGCTCGACGCGGCCGTAGCCGTAGTCCTCCTCGCGCCAGCCCGTGTCGTGGACGAGATCGTTGACGGCGTCGTCGTAGGCGGGGGGATGCACGCTGAGGCCGGGCAGGAGCCGACCACCGGTGATCAGGTCGGAGGTCGCGAGGTCCTCGGCCAGACGGAACGGGTTCTCGAAGCCGAGCGGTATCACCGCGGTGCCGAGCTGCAGCCGTGTGGTGCGCTGGGCCACGGCGCCGAAGAACACGGCCGGCGAGGGCAGCCCGCGCTGCAGGTGGCGCGTGCGCACCCAGCCGCTGTCGAAGCCGAGCTCCTCGGCGTAGCGGAACAGCTCGATGCCGTCGTCGAGGCCGCGCTTCGGGTCGTCCCGGTCGAACGGGACGAGGTGGATGAAGCCGAGACTGGGGCGTGCGGTGCCGGGCATGGGAGATGCTCCTTGACGATGCGGGAGGGATCGGATGGGTGGTGGTGATTCGCGCGACGGCGGATCCGGGTCCGGTACTCAGATCTGGTAGTCGGGCGTGCCTCTGGCCAGATGGTACTCCCGCAGGAACTCGTGGGTGCGGTCCGTCACGTCGGCGCCGAAGAACGTCTCGGGCGGGGCGTCCTCGACCACGCGTCCGTGCTCCAGGAACACGATGCGTCCGGCGACCTGGCGTACGAAGTGCATCTCGTGCGAGACGATGATCATCGTCTGCCCGGCCTCGGCGATGCCGCGGATCGTGCTGAGCACCTCGCCGACCAGCTCGGGGTCGAGTGCGCTCGTGGGTTCGTCGAGCAGCAGGACGTCGGGATCCATCGCGAGCGCTCGGGCGATGCCGACCCGCTGCTGCTGGCCGCCGGAGAGCTGCGCCGGATACTGGTGCGCATGCGCGGTCAGGCCCACCCGGTCGAGGAACTGCAGCGCGTCCCGCTCCGCATCCCGGCGCGGGAGACCGCGGACGACGCGCAGCCCCTCCGCCACGTTCTCGGCGGCGGTCTTGCGCGAGAAGAGGTGGAACTGCTGGAACACCATCGCGGTGCGGCGACGGAGTTCGAGGATCTCGCGCTTCGTCGCGGTCCGGGCGTCGACCGCAAGATCGCCGAGCACGACTCGGCCGCTGTCGGGGTGCTCGAGGAAGTCGATGCAGCGCAGCAGCGTGGACTTGCCGGCCCCCGAGCTGCCGACGACGGCGGTGACGGCGCCGGACTCGAACTCGAGGGAGAGACCGTCGAGGATCCTCCGCTCGCCGAAGGACTTCTCGATGCGTTCGAGGGCGATCATACGAACTCTCCTCCCTGCGGCGTGCCCGGGTTCCGTCCGGCAGGCGGCGCGGCGCCCGTCGACGCAGCGTTCACCGGCACGGCGACCGGCCGCGCATCCGCAGTCCGCGCGGCC
>NZ_JBHSRW010000304.1:0-2303 GCF_042659205.1 Leucobacter soli | reverse complement strand
AGCCGAGCCAGCCGGAGAACACGATCGCGCCGAGCAGACCGGCCCAGACGATCGGCACGGCCGCCGCGCCGACCCCGAGGACCGAGAGCGCCCGGCTCGCGAGCGCGTCGCGCCGGTAGGCGGTGAGGATGCCGAGGGGGAGGGCGATGAGCAGCGCGATGAGCAGCGAGTAGATCGTCAGCGGGACGGTGACCTGGGCCTTCTGCGCGAGCTCGCCCGCGATCGGGCTGCCGGAGACGATCGAGCGCCCGAGGTCGCCGGTGAAGATCCCGCCGATCCAATCGGTGTACTGCAGGAGCATCGGCCGGTCGAGGCCGAGCTGGGCGCGCAGCTCGGCGATCCGCTGCGGGGATGCGGTCGTGCCGCCGATGACCTGCGCGACATCGCCGGGCAGCAGGCGCAGCGCGGCGAAGATGATGAGGCTCGCCAGGAAGAGCCCCGCGGTGAGCGTCACGGCCCGGATGGCGAGGAAGCGGCTCACACCTCGATCCTACTTATCGTCGGCATTCTGCGCGGTACTCCTTGCCGTCAACCGGCGTCGGCAACGCGCCGCGACTTCCTGAGCGGGGCTTCCTCTCGTCATCCTGCGACCCCGAAGGGGATCGCAGGATCCACCTGCGCAGCGTCCTGAGTCTGCGCAGCGTCAGAGAACTGCACAGCGTCAGCTATTCTTCGAGAATTTCGCCGACGCCGTGCAGATTTCTCACCGAAGGTCGGTCCGAAGCCGCGCGATCGCGCGTCAGTCGACCGTGACGCCCTCGAGGCTGATCCGCGAGTTCGTGTTGCTCGCGGGGAAGCCGTGGACGTGCACGCCGATGGCGTTGGTCGGCGTGTAGTTGATCAACCACTTCGCGGGGGCGTCCTCCGCCACGACGCGGGCGGCCTGCCGCACCAGGTCGACGGCCTCCGCCGGGTCGGTGCTGGCGACGGAGCTCTCGAAGAGCGCCTTCGCCTCGGCGTTCACCGCGCCGAAGTAGTAGCCCTCGGTCACGTAGTTCACGAAGTCGTTCGCCTCGGCGTGGTTGATGTAGCTGAGGTCGAAATCACGGGGGCTGCCGTCCTCGGGCGCCGAGTAGACGTCGCTCAGCCAGGTCGCGAACTCCACCTCGTCGATCGTGAGGGTCACGCCGATGGCCTGGAAGTCGGAGACGATCTGATTCGCGGCGTCGGCGGGGTAGAAGTTGGGCAGGGTGAGCGTGAGCTCCAGATCCTCGACTCCGGCCTCCTCGAGCAGCGCCTCGGCGCCCTCCGGGTCGTAGGCGTTGATGGAGGAGAGATCCTCGTATGCCGGCTCGATGTCGGTGATCGGGCCGCCGAGCGCCTTGCCGTCGCCGTAGAAGGCGGCGATGATCGCGTCGCCGTCGACGGCCTTCGAGAGCGCCGTGCGCACGCGCACGTCGTCGAGCGGCGCCTTCGCCGAGTTGTAGGCGAGGGTGAAGACATCGGTGCTGTCGGCGTGCTCGAGCGCGAAGTCGGCATTGCCCTCGAGCTGCTCGACGAGGCTCGAGGCGACCGGAGCCAGCACGTCGACGTCGCCCTCGGCGGCGGCGTTCACCGCGGCGTTGGCGTCGGTGAAGTAGCGCCAGATCACGCGGTCGAGCGCGGGCGCCTCCCCCCAGTAGTCGGCGTTCTTCACGAAGGCGATGCTGTCGCCCTGCTTCCAGTCCTCGAGCAGGTAGGGGCCGGTGCCGTTCGCGGTGTTCGCAAGATCGCCGGTGTAGGCCGTCTCGAAGACGAGCCCCGGCCGGTTCGCGAGGTGCCAGAGGAGCTGGCTGTTCGGCTGCTCGAGCGCGATCTCGACGGTGCGCTCGTCGGGCGACGAGACCGCCGCCGGTGCTCCGAGCAGGGCCTCGGTGAGCGTCGCGGTCAGCGAGTCGACGACGTCCTGCGCGCCGAGCGCGTTGCCCGAGCCGAAGCTCACGCCCTCGCGCAGGGTGAACGTGTAGGTCAGGCCGTCGTCGGAGACGGTGGGCAGCGCCTCGGCGAGCACGGGCACGAAGTCCGACACCGAGCCGGGGGCGAGCCCGACGAGGCCCTGGTAGATGTTGTCGATCAGGATCTGGTCGAGTGCGACGCCGCCGGTGCTGCGGATGTCGAGGTTCGTCGGCTCGAGCTGCAGCCCGATCGTGAGCTCGCTCGGGCCGGCAGCCGGTGCGCCGCCGCCCGAGGGCTGCGACCTGTCGCCGTCGCCCTGGTTGAGCACGAGCGCCAGCACGGCGATGACGGCGGCGACGACGACGATGCCGACGACGATGAGGATCCTGCCGGCCGATCGGCTGCGCCGACGATATGCGGGCGCGCCG
>NZ_JBHSRW010000303.1:0-2305 GCF_042659205.1 Leucobacter soli | reverse complement strand
CGGCGCTCCCGGCGGCCGCGTCGAGCGCACGGGCGAACGACGGCGCGTGCTCGAGCAGCCGGTCGAGCCCCGCGAGGCTCATCGTGCGGCCCGCCCGTGGAACCTCTGCTGGGCGGCCGTCAGCCCCTCCGAGACGACCGCCTCGGCCGCATCCGCGGCATCCTCGAGCAGCACGTCGAGCGTGTCGCGCTCAACCTTGCCGAACGGACGCAGCACGAAGTCCGCCGGATCCTGCTGCCCCGGCGGGCGTCCGATCCCGATACGCACGCGCAGGAACTCGGGAGTCCCCAGCGCCTTCGCGATGTCCCGCAGACCATTGTGACCCCCGTGGCCTCCGCCCTGCTTCAGCTTGATCGTGTCGAAGGGCAGGTCGAGCTCGTCGTGCAGCACGACGACCCGCTCGGCCGGGACGGAGAAGTACTTGGCGAGCGCGGACACCGGCCCGCCCGAGGTGTTCATGTAGCCGTTGCTCTTCGCGAGCACGAGCTTCGGCCCGCCCGGACGCAGGAAGCCCTCGGCGACGCGCGAGTTCGTCCGATGCGCGGCGAAGCGGCCGCCGATGCGCTCGGCGAGGGTGTCGAGCGCCATCTGACCGACGTTGTGCCGGGTCGTCTCGTACTGCGGGCCGGGGTTGCCGAGACCCACGATCAACCATGCATCGCCCACCGCATCGCTCCCTTCGCAATTCTTACGCCTGCGCCAGAACATACCCGCCCTCGTCCATCGACCGTTCATCCTCCATCGAAGCACGCACCGCCGACATCCGCAGCCGAGGGAAGAAAGACGTCATCCTGCGTTCGTGGAACAACGCACCGGATTCCGCCGCGCGGAGCGGGGAACCCGGCGCGGATCCAGTCGCGCAGGATGACGGATGGGATTCGGCGGGCCGAGCGCTACTCCGCGGGAGCCTCTTCCGCAGTCTCGGACTCCTCGTCCTCCGAGGCGCCGCGCGGCACGACCACGTGGACGACCAGGGTCTCCGGGTCGTCGAGCAGGGTCTCGTCGCTCGCCAGCGTGATCTGACCGGCCAGGATCTGCGAGCCGGCCTCGAGGCCCTCGACGTCCACCTCCACGTTCTCGGGGATGTTGGTCGCGGGCACGCTCAGGCGGATCGTGTTGAGCTCCTGCAGCGCGTTGGTGCCCGAGAACGAGGTGCCGACGACGTGCACGGGGACCTCGACCTCGACGGTCTCGCCCTTCTTCACGATGACCAGGTCGACGTGCTCGATGATCTGGCGCACCGGATCCCGCTGCACGTCCTTGACCAGCACGAGCTGCTTCTTGCCCGAGAGGTCGATCTCGATGAGGGCGTTCGCGTGGCGGATGATCAGACTCAGCGGGTGGGTCTCGACCGACGCGTGCACCGGATCGGTGCCGTGGCCGTAGATGACGACGGGGGTCTGGCCGGCGGCGCGCAGCTTGCGGGCCGCGCCCTTGCCGAAGCTCTCGCGGGGGGTGCCGACCAGCGCATTGGTCTCGCTCATGTTCTTCTCCTTGCGGGCTCTCGCCCAACAGGGCGGGCCCGGCCCGCCTGGTTCGATGTCTCGCACTGTGCTGTGCTCGGATGCACTGTGGCGTGTCAGAAGGGCCCCAAGGAGGCTCCACCGCGTCGATAACGGGCGCGCGTGCGCCCCTCGCCGAAGTACAGCGTAAAAGTCTACCCCATTCCGGCGGACCGGATTTCACCGAGTGCTTCACACGCCGCGCGAAGTCCGCTACGCTCGTCGACGTGAAGATCTGACGCAGTCCCGTTCCGCGCCCGAGGCCGTTGCCGCGCCCGGCGGAATCGTTCCGTTCTGCGAAAGAGGGCCCATGCCCGCCCACCCGACATCTTCGTCCGCCGTGCCGTTCGGCACCGCACCGGCGCCCGCCTCCACCACGACGCACTCGTCCACGGCGGCACCCTCATCGGCGGCGCCGAAGCCATCCGCCGCGTCCCGGGCCGCCGCGCTCGACACCGGAGCCACGACCCGCTCCCACCTCTCGGTCGACGGCGTCTCCCTCGCCTACGGCGACCGCCGTGTGCTCACCGACGTCTCGTTCTCGGCGCGCAACGGGGAACGCCTCGGCCTCATCGGCGAGAACGGCACCGGCAAATCCTCGCTGCTGCGGGTCATCGCCGGCGTGCAGCGCCCGGATGCGGGCGGGATCACGGCACCGGGGTCGGTCGCCCTGCTCGAGCAGCGGCTCCCCTACCCGGATGCAGCAACCGTGGCCGAGGTGCTCGACGACGCCCAACGGCCGGCGCTCGATGCGCTCGCCCGACTCGAGTCGGCGGCTGCTCGGTTGTCCGCCCGACCGGACG
>NZ_JBHSRW010000302.1:0-2315 GCF_042659205.1 Leucobacter soli | reverse complement strand
GCCGACGCGATCCCCGACGGCGAGGCCGACACCCGCCGCGCGAACGGATCCATCGCGAGATTCGTCCCCGTTCCCGGAGCCCGCCCCCGCGACCGCGGCGCGCGCGCCTTCACCGACCTGCGCACCGGCCTGCTCGACGGGCTGGGCGTGCACAAGCTCACACCGAAGGAGACCCCATGAGCACGATCACCCGCAAGACCCTCCCCGCCGCGTTCGTTGCCGGCCTGCTGGCCGTCGCGATGACCGGGTGCGTGCAGGGCGAGAACGGCGGATCCGACGCCCCGGCCGAGGGCGGCGAGTGGTCGACGAGCACGCTCTCGATCGACTGGGCCACCTACAACCCGCTCAGCCTCGTGATCAAGGAGCAGGGTCTCATCGAGGCCGCACTGGGCGACTCGGTCGAGGTCGAGTGGCTGCAGTCCGCCGGCAGCAACAAGGCGAACGAGATGCTGCGATCCGGCTCCATCGATGTCGGATCCACCGCCGGCTCCGCCGCCCTGTTCGCCCGCGCCAACAGCTCCCCCATCAAGGTCATCGACATCTACTCGCAGCCCGAATGGTCGGCCATCGTGGTCGGCGCGGACAGCGACATCACCGACGTCGCCCAGTTGAAGGGCCAGTCGGTCGCCGCGACCAAGGGCACCGACCCCTACTTCTTCCTGCTGCAGGCGCTCGAGGAGGCCGGCCTGAGCGTCGAGGACGTCGAGGTGCAGAACGTGCAGCACGCCGACGGCCGAGCCCTGCTCGAGGGCGGATCGGTGCAGGCCTGGAGCGGCCTCGATCCGATCATGGCCGCGGCCGAGGCGGAGTCGGGCGCCCAGCTCATCTACCGCAACGTCGACTTCAACACCTACGGGTTCCTCAACGCCACCGAGGAGTTCATCACCGATCACCCCGACGTGGCGCAGGTCGTCGTCGACGCGTACGAGGAGGCCCGCGTCTGGGCACTCGCCCACCCGGACGAGGTGGCGCAGCTGCTCGCCGACGCCGCCTCGATCGACCTCGAGGTCGCCAAGACCGTGATCGACGAGCGCTCGAACCTCGACGTCTCGGGCGTGCCCGGAGAGGCGCAGATCTCGGTGCTCACGACGATCTCCCCGATCATCGCCGAATCGGGCGACGTCGTGGGCGGCCAGGAGGCCCTCGACCAGGCGATCGCCACGATCGTGCACGACGAGTTCGCGCTCAAGGCCACCGAATGACCGAAGGCTCGACCACGGTCGCGCGTTCACCCGACCGCGCAGGGGCGGCGCAGCAGCGCACGCCCCTGCGCCCGTCGTCACTGTGGTCGCGCACCTGGGTGAGGATCGCGGGCGGCTTCGTCGTGCCGCTCGCGGTGCTCGCCGTCTGGCAGTTCGTCACCGCGACCGAGATCGTGCCGCCCTACCGGCTGCCCGGTCCGTGGTCGGTCGTCGAGGCGGGCATCGACCTGGTCGAGCGCGGCCAGCTCTGGCTCCACATCGCCATCTCGGTGCAGCGCGTCTTCATCGGCTTCGTGTTCGGCTCGCTGATCGCGCTCGCCTTCGCCGCGATCGTCGGCCTCTCGCGCGCCGGCAGCGTGCTGCTCGCCCCGATGCTCGTCGCCATCCGCGCCGTGCCGTCGCTCGCATGGGTGCCGCTGCTCATCCTCTGGTTCCAGGTCGGCGAGGAGTCGAAGATCATCCTCATCGCCATCGGCGCCTTCTTCCCCGTCTACACGACCGTCGCCGACGCCCTGCGCCATGTGAACCCGCAGCTCGTCGAGGCGGGGCGCGCCTTCGGGCTGCGTGGCTGGTCGCTGTTCCGCACCGTTCAGCTGCCGGCCGTCGTGCCGTCGGTCGTCTCCGGCCTGCGCCTCGGCCTCGCCCAGTCCTGGCTGTTCCTCGTCGCCGCCGAGCTGATCGCCGCGTCGATGGGTCTCGGCTGGATGCTCAACGACTCCCAGCAGACGGGCCGCGTGGACCGGATCCTGCTCGCCATCGTGCTGCTCGCGCTGCTCGGCACCATCACCAACGCGATCCTCGTGCTCTTCGAGAAGGCCGTGCTGCGGAGGTGGATGTGAGCGGGCTCGATGCGGATGCCGGCGAGGCAGAGGCGCGCCTCACCGAGACGCGATCCTTCCCCCCGCCCGCCGCATTCGCCGCGCAGGCGAACGTCGACGCGTCGGTCTACGGGATCGCGGCGCAGGATCCGATCGCGTTCTGGGAGCGCGCAGCCGAGCGCCTCGACTGGGAGCAGCGCTGGCACACCGCGCACACGTGGGAACCGCCGCGTCCCACCCCCGGCGAGCACGGGGAGCCGGGCGGCCTCAGCGTGCCGCAGGCGACCTGGTTCGC
>NZ_JBHSRW010000301.1:0-2317 GCF_042659205.1 Leucobacter soli | reverse complement strand
ATCCGGATCCGCCCCCGCGACGTGCACGAGCGCCCCGGCTTCCGGCAGCTCGCCGCCGGACCCGTCGAGATGCAGCAACGCGAGGCGCCGCGGCGGATGCCCCAGGTTGTGGACCTTGGCGACCGTCTCCTGGCCACGGTAGCAGCCCTTCGTCAGGTGAACCGCCGTCCGCAGCCAGTCGAACTCGTGCGGGATCGCCCGCTCGTCGGCCTCGGCGTGCAGCGTCGGCCGCCCCGCCCGCACCTCGAGCGCGTCGAGCGCCATCAGCCCGGCCGCTCTGATCTCACCGGAGGTCGTCAGTGCGGCCGCAGCGGACAGATCCTCGCGTCGGAAGACCAGCTGCGTCGCCGTCCACCCCTCCCCGGGATGGGCGCCATGCGCGTACTGCACGCCCCCGCGCTGCACTGAGCCCCAGGGGTCTCGCCATTCCGCGACCGCCGTGCCGAGCTCGCGCAGCGCCGGCAGGGCCGCACCGCCCTCGAACGCCAGCACCGCCGCATACTCGCCGCTCACATCGGCGACCTCGACGCGCAGCGCGAACCGCATCCGATTCAGGTAGGCGGCCAACGGCTCCGCAGCGCCCTCGTCGACCAGGAGCCAGGCCCGTTCGCCGTCGTCGACGACACGGATCGCCTGCTCCACACGACCCGTCGGGCCGAGCAGCAGCGTCTCCGTCGACTCCCCCGGGCGCAGGCCGGTGAGCTGCTGACTCGTCATCGAGTGCAACCAGCTCAGGCGATCCGGTCCCGAGACCGTCACCGCCCCGCGGTGGGCGAGGCTCACGATCGCGTTCCCGGCCTCCAGCGCCCGCTGCTCGGGGAGCGGTGCCCCGAAATGGGCGGCCGCGTCGAGATCCGATGCGGCGATCGCGCCGGGCAGATCGAGGAACGGGTCGCTCATACGCACCGCCCCGACCGTGCCGGCACCGGGCGGACGAACATCGATCGGATCAGCGCTGGCCCGCGAAGAGCTTGTAGACGACGACGCCCGAAACCCAGACGATCATGAGCGACGCCAAGCCCAGCAGGCCGAGGAAGAAGAGTTCGAGAGCGAGCATGCCAGTAGCTTACCCGACGAGCAGCCCGACGACGTCGATCACCGCGATCACGACCACGGCCCCGGCGACGCTGAACGAGAGCCGCGTGATAAAGCCCTCGCGCTGCGCCGTACCGAGCTGCAACGCGAACGTCACGAGGGTGCTCGCACCGATCGCGAGTGCGAGCCACGGGAACCGGGCGTCACCGCTCACCAGTACGGTGACCAGGATCCCGACGACCGCGGCGAAGGTCCAGGCCGTGATGAGCCGACCGATGTGCCACGAGGCCACCGGCTCGGGTGCTGCGCTGGATCCACTCACCCCTTCATCCTCGCATATGACGCACCCGCAGAAACCGGCGCCGCCATGTGCAATAGAATCGACATGTCCGAAACGGCGGAGGGGAGCGCATGATGCAGCTGCTCTGCCTGACGGACGGAGACCCGACGGCGATGCTTCCCGGCCTCGAACTGCTGGCGCACGAGACGCGACTCTCACCGCTCGACGTCCGCGTCCCGCCCTCGGCCGCCGCCCGCTTCGAGCTGCTGCTCGTCGACGCCACCCGCGACGTGCGACGCGCCCGTTCGGCCTGCCTGGAGCTGCTGCGCGACTGCCCGACCCCGCGTCTGCTGATCGCCGCCGAACCCGCGCTACCGGCTATCACCTCCGGCTGGGGCATCGCCGACGTGCTGCTCCCCGACGCGAGCCCTGCCGAGATCGAGCTGCGCCTGCGCCTGGCCCAGGGGACTTCGGGCGGCACCGCGGGTTCGGCGGACCCCGGCACCGTCAGCTCGGCCGGCGTCGAGATCGACGAGGGAACTTTCACCGCCCGCGTGCACAATCGCACGCTCGACCTCACCTACAAGGAGTTCGAGCTGCTGCACTTCCTCGCGAAGCATCCCGGCCGCGTGTTCACCCGGGACCAGTTGCTCGGAGAAGTCTGGGGCACCGACTACTTCGGCGGCACCCGCACCGTCGACGTGCACGTGCGACGACTGCGCGCGAAGCTCGGCGAGCACGAGGCGCTCATCAGCACGGTTCGCGGCGTCGGCTACGGTTTCGCGCGCGAACGCAGCACGGACACGGCGGAGGAGTGATGTCGCTCGAGATCCATCGGATCGACGCCCGCACCCATCCGGCCGCCGTCGACGCGGTACGGGAGCTCCTCGCCGAGGCCGAGCGAGCCGACGGCTTCCCATCGGTCTCCGACCAGGCGCTGCTCGCGGCCGGACAGGGTCGGCGCGAGGTGCTGCTCGCCGCCGTCGCCGGCGCCCCGGCGGC
>NZ_JBHSRW010000300.1:0-2337 GCF_042659205.1 Leucobacter soli | reverse complement strand
CCGTGCCCGAGGACGCGGCGCTCGAGGTCTCGCTCGGGGAATCGGGCGGACGCGTGGCCGCGACGCAGGAGGTCATCGTCCCCGCGGACGCGGGCAGCGCGCGGGACATACCGAAGCTGAAGCGGCTGTAGCCGGCCGGCGGTGTGCGCGCGGGCGTCGCACCGCCATGCGCCGTGCACGGCTCGTATCGTCGTACCGCGCGGAAGTCCGGGCTGAGCGACACGGCACCTCCCAACGGCCCGGCATCGGAGCATCGGGTTACCCTGTGGCTGAGGCGCCTCGACCGAAGGACCGGGGCGTTCGGCTCAGCAGGACCGAACAGAGGGGTTCCCCATGTCTGAAACTCAGCAGGTTTCCACCGTCGGCGCGCGACTGGTCGCGGAACTCGTCGGCACCTTCGTGCTCGTGCTCGGCGGCGTCGGAACCGCTGTCTTCGCGGCCGGCTTCCCGGGGGACCCCGGCAATCCGGTCAACGTCGGCTTCCTCGGCGTCGCGCTCGCCTTCGGCCTCACCGTCGTGGTGGGCGCCTACGCCTTCGGGCCGATCTCGGGCGGCCACTTCAATTCGGCCGTCACGCTGGGTCTCGCCGCCGCCGGCCGCTTCGCCTGGAAGGACGTCGCCGGCTACCTCGTCGCCCAGATCGTCGGCGGCGTGCTCGCCGCAGCCTTGATCTTCGCCATCGCCAACGGCCAGCCCGGCGGCTACACCGGCACCCTGGGCGCGAACGGCTTCGGGGAGGCCTCGCCCGGCGGCTACAGCCTGCTCTCCGTCGCACTGATCGAGGTCGTGCTGACCGCGGTGTTCGTGCTCGTGATCCTCGGCGTCACGTCCGGGCGGGCGGCAGCGGGGTTCGCGCCGCTGGCGATCGGCCTGACGCTCACGCTGATCCACCTCATCTCGATCCCGGTCTCGAACACCTCGGTGAACCCGGCGCGCTCGATCGCCTCGGCGATCTTCGGGGGCGGGGAGGCGCTGGCGCAGCTGTGGGCCTTCCTGGTGTTCCCGATCGTCGGCGGCCTGCTGGCCGGCCTGATCTTCAAGCCGCTGCTCGGAGGGCTGAAGCCCGCCGATCGATAGCGGGGGCGGACCTCCGGTCGGGCCGGGCTGCGCGGTCCGACCCGACCCGGACGTTGCCTGCCGGTAGGCTGGGAGTATGACGAACACCCTGATCCTGCTGCGCCACGGCCAGAGCGAGTGGAACCAGAAGAACCTCTTCACCGGATGGGTCGACGTGCGGCTCACGGAGCAGGGGCGAGGCGAGGCCGCTCGTGCCGGGGAACTGCTCGCCGAGGCGGGTGTGCTGCCCGACGTCCTGCACACCTCCGTGCTGAGCCGGGCCATCCAGACCGCGAATCTCGCGCTCGACACCGCGGATCGCCTGTGGATCCCGGTCAAGCGCTCGTGGCGTCTGAACGAGCGCCACTACGGCGCGCTCCAGGGGCTCGACAAGGCCGAGACGCTGGAGAAGTACGGCGAGCAGCAGTTCATGGAGTGGCGCCGATCCTTCGACACCCCCCCGCCCGCGCTCGATGACGCGAGCGAGTGGTCGCAGGCGAACGATCCCCGCTACGCGGGCATCGACGGCGAGCGGCCGCAGACGGAGTGCCTGAAAGACGTGATCGTGCGCCTGCTGCCCTACTGGGAGGGTGAGATCCTGCCCGACCTGAACGCGGGGAGGACGGTGCTCGTCACCGCGCACGGCAACTCGCTGCGGGCGCTCGTGAAGCATCTCGAGGGCATCAGCGACGCGGATATCGCGGCGTTGAACATCCCCACGGGCATGCCCCTCGTCTACGAGATCGAGGCCGACGGCACCCCCGTCGGCCCGGGGCGCTACCTCGACCCCGATGCCGCTGCCGCCGGCGCCGCCGCGGTGGCCGCGCAGGGCAAGCACTGAGCACCTGGCTCTGAGCCGCGTCGCGCTGCTCCGTGTTGCGCCGCGCCGGTGGGCGCCGCTCTGTTCTGCGCCAGTGTGCGCCGCGCCGTGCCGCGCGCAAGTGCTCAGTAATGAGGGGTGCTGAACGACCGCACCCGTAACTACTGAGCACTTGCGGGGAGGGGACGCGCCGTGCGGCGAGCGGCGAGGCTCAGATGAGCCTCAACTGCATCGCCCGGGTGACGGCCCGCGTGCGGTCGCTCACCCCGAGCTTCTCGAAGACGTGCAGCAGGTGGGTCTTCACAGTCGATTCGCCGATCACGAGCCGTGCGGCGATCTCGGGATTGCTGAGCCCGGCGGCGACGAGCGCGAGGATCTCGCCCTCTCGCGCGGTGAGGCGCGGCGGATCCGGCGCACCTGCTCCCGTCCCTCCGGCCCGGGCCACCAGCTGCGCGGCGATC
>NZ_JBHSRW010000299.1:0-2357 GCF_042659205.1 Leucobacter soli | reverse complement strand
GCGCCGTCCCCCGGCGCGCTCGGGCGGATCGACGCCGTCCGCGCCAGCGAGGCCGGCTTCCTCCACCTCAGGGCGCAGTTGGACGCCCCGATCGATCCGGACGTGGCGATCGCGGCCACGTGGGCGTTCGAGCCGGACCAGGTCGAGGAGTTCCACCTTCCGGCGGGCCGGATCCTCGAGCTCCGCAGGAAGGGACGAGTCGAGGTCGGAGACGTGATCGCCCGATCCATCTCGCCCCTCCGCTGACCTGCGCGCGGCCCCGCCGGCACCGCACGCCACCCCCGCATCCGCACGGTCTCGGCCGGCGGCCGCATTCAGCACCATCGAAAGGAAGACACATGATCGCACGCAGCGTTCCCACCTCCACCTCGAACCGGGTCGTCGTCCACAACGGCATCCTCTACCTCGGCGGGCTCGGAGCCCTCGACCGTCCGAACGACACCGACATGTACGGGCAGACCCAGCAGATCTGCACCCGCATCGACGAGTTCCTCGCGGGCGCCGGCACGAGCAAGGATCACCTGCTGCGCGCCACGATCTACATCTCGGACCACTCCCTCAAGGGCGAGATGAATCGCGCTTGGAACGAATGGCTGACCCAGGAGCAGAAGCCGGCGCGCGCCACCATCACGGTGGGCGATATGGGCGACAATCTCCTCGTCGAGATCGAGATCACCGCAGCGGTCCCCGCGGCGTGATCCTTCACGGGTGAACCCGCCGGATTCCGAGCGGGTCCACCCGTGCCCTCCGCCCGTACCACCCAGAGTCGAGGAGCAGTCATGGCAACCGACCCCGGCATCGCACCCGCTACGATACGCGCATACGTGCTCGAGCGGCCCGGCCCGGCGGGCCTCTCCCTCGTCGAACGGCGCCTCCCCGCCCCGGCCGCCGGACAGGTCATGGTGCGCATGCGCGCGGCCTCCCTCAACTTCCGCGACGTGAAGATCTTCCGCGGCAGCTATCAGCTGCCCGTCCACCTGCCCCTCGTCCCGCTCTCCGACGGCGCCG
The DNA here is from genome assembly GCF_042659205.1 of Leucobacter soli. Taxonomy (NCBI): domain Bacteria; kingdom Bacillati; phylum Actinomycetota; class Actinomycetes; order Micrococcales; family Microbacteriaceae; genus Leucobacter; species Leucobacter soli. The sequence continues at coordinate 1,349 of NZ_JBHSRW010000299.1, read as the reverse complement.
GGGAGATCGTGGCGGTCGGCGACGGCGTCGAGGGGCTCCGGGTGGGCGACCGTGTGGTCTGCCTGTACTGGGAGGGGTGGCGCAGCGGTGCGCAGCTCGAAGACGGCGACGGTATCTCCGATCGCCCCGCCCGCGGCCGGACGAAGAGCGCAGAAGTCGATGGCGTCGCCCTCGAGCGCGCCGTCTACGACGCATGCGACGTGCTCCCGATCCCGGATGAGATGTCCTACGAGGCGGCGGCCTGCCTGCCCTGCGCCGGAGTCACGGCCTGGAATGCGCTGATCGGGGTGACGAGCGGCGACACCGTGCTCGTGATGGGCAGCGGTGGCGTCTCGCTCTTCGCCCTGCAGATCGCCCGCGCCCGCGGCGCGCGGGTCATCGCGACCTCCCGCGACGAGGGGAAGCGGCTCCGGCTCCAGGAGCTCGGCGCATCCGAGACCGTCAACACCAGCGCCGAGCCGGAATGGGGCCGGAGGGTGCGAGAGCTCACCGGAGACGGAGTCGACCTCGCGGTCGACGTGATCGGCGACGCGACGGTGGAGCAGACCCTGGCCGCGACGAGGGACGGAGGCCGCATCTCTGCGGTGGGGAACCTTTCCGGGTCGTTCATCAGCGGCACCCTGCTCGAGCGCGGGATCACCGCCCGCCCGGTCGTCGTCGGATCGCGCCGGATGACCGAGGAGCTGATCGATGCGATGGGCTCCGGCGGCATCCGCGCCGTGATCGATCGCAGCTTCGCCTTCGGCGAACTGCCCGAGGCGCTCGACTACCTCGCCTCCGGCGACCAGTTCGGCAAGGTGCTGCTGCGCTTCGACGAGGAGTAGCGACCGGAGACGATCCCGGCGGTGCTTCCGGCGGGACACCCGCGGTTCCTCCGCCGGTGCGCCCGGTCCGGTCCCGGGCCACCGGGGTGCTCGGGGCGAGCAGGCGGGGCTCAGGTCCCGCAGGTACCATGGAGGCATGGTTCGGTTCGTGATCATCGCGGTCGTCATCGGGGTGGCGTTCACCCTCTACGCCCTGGTGGACGCGGCCATGTCCGATGCCCGGCGGGCTCGGGGACTCTCGAAGCCGGTCTGGGTCGTCCTGATCGTGCTGCTGCCGGTCATCGGCGCCTCGCTGTGGTTCACGATCGGCAAGGATCGGGGCCCGATCGCGCCGCCTCCGGTCCGCGCACCCGACGACGACCCGCGCTTCAGCGGCGGGCGGATGTCCGACGACGAGCTCGATGCGCACATGCGCGAACTCGAGGATCGCCTGCGCGAGCTCGACGAGGAGACCTTCCCGGGCGAGGAGGCCGGCTCCGGCCCCGCCGCGGCGGCGGGCGAGGCGACGAACGGTGTCGAGGGCAC
>NZ_JBHSRW010000298.1:0-2372 GCF_042659205.1 Leucobacter soli | reverse complement strand
CGATCCAGCCGAGCCGCTGCGCGGCCTCCGGTCGGGCGGCCTCGCCCCACAGCGTCGCGTCCTTGGCGAAGAGGCGGCCGGCGAAGCGGTCATCGACGAGGCGGCGCAGATCCGCGGTTCCGGGATCGACCCCCGGGCCCAGTCGCAGGCTCGGCACCGGCAGGTTCATCGCGCGCGTCCGAGCGCGTCCTCGACCGTCCGGAGCAGCTCGTTCCACGACGCCTCGAACTTGTCGAGTCCCTCGCTCTCGAGCTTCGCAGTCACCTCCGCATAGTCGATGCCGAGCGCATCGACCGCATTCAGCAGCTGGTTCGACTCCAGGGCGGTCCCCGCGATCGCGTCGCCGCTGCTCTCGCCGTGATCGGCGTAGGCCAGCAGCGTCGCCTCCGGCATGGTGTTCACTGTGTCGGGCGCCGCCAGCTCCGAGACGTAGAGCGTATCGGGCAGCGCGGGGTCCTTCACGCCGGTGGACGCCCACAACGGACGCTGCGGATGCGCACCGAGATCGAGAAGCAGACGGGCCCGCTCGCTCGAGAAGGCCTGCTCGAAGACCTCGTACGCGAGGCGGGCATTGGCGACGCCCGCCCGGCCGGTGAGCTCCAGCGCCTCGGGCGTGCCGATCTCGCGGAGCCGCGCGTCGATCTCGGTATCGAGCCGAGAGACGAAGAACGATGCGACCGATCGGATCTTCGAGATGTCGCGGCCGGCTGCTCGAGCGCGTTCGAGGCCGGTCAGGTACGCGTTGACGACCTGCCGGTACCGCTCGAGCGAGAAAATGAGCGTCACGTTGACGCTGATGCCCGCCGCGATGGTCTCGGAGATCGCCTCGAGCCCCTCGAGCGTCGCAGGGATCTTGATCATCGCGTTCGGTCGATCGACCTTCGCCCAGAGCTCCGCCGCCTGGGCGATGGTCCCAGCGGTGTCCTTCGCCAGGCCCGGCTCCACCTCGATCGAGACCCGCCCGTCGCGCCCGTCGCTCGTCTCGAAGACGGTCGAGAAGATGTCGCAGGCGTCGGCGACATCGGCCGTGGTCAGCTCCACGATCGTCTGCGCGGCGTCGAACCCGCGGGCTGCGCAGTCGGCGATCCGGCCGCCGTAGCCGATCCCGCCGCCGATCGCCGCCGCGAAGATCGTGGGGTTCGTGGTCACGCCGACCACATCGTGCGATTCGATGAGGCGTTCGAGCTCGCCGCTCTCGATACGATTCCGGGAGAGGTCGTCGAGCCAGATGCTGACGCCTGCGGCGCTCAACGAGGCGGTGCGCGCGTTGCTCATGGGGTTCCCTTCTTGCGTCGTCCTGCGTCGTGATGCTTGGTGCTGCACCGTGCGATGATCAGCCGGCGAGCGAGCCCCGCGCCGCCGCGACGACGGCCTCGGTCGTGATGCCGAACTCTCTGAACAGCGTCTGGTAGTCGGCGGAGGCGCCGAAGTGCTCGATCGACACCGATCGTCCGCGATCGCCGATCAGCTCACGCCATCCGAGCGCGATCCCGGCTTCGACGCTCACCCGGGCGGTGACTGCGGCGGGGAGGACCTCCTCGCGGTACTCGGGGCTCTGCTCGGCGAACCACTCGAGGCAGGGTGCGCTCACGACTCGGGCGCCGATCCCCTCGGCGGCCAGCTGCTCGCGCGCCTCGACGGCGAGCTGCACCTCGCTGCCGGTCGCGATCAGGAGGACGTCGACGCTGCCGGTGGGGGAGTCGACCAGCACGTAGGCGCCGCGACGGACTCCCTCGGCGCTGGCGAACTCGGCTCCGTTCGCGGCGCCGTCGACGGCGCCGCGCGGGAACACCGGCACGTTCTGGCGGGTGAGGGCGATGCCGGTGGGGCCGCCGTGGCGGGTCAGGATCTCGTGCCAGGCGATCGCGACCTCGTTCGCATCCGCGGGACGCACCATGGCGAGGTTCGGGATCGCGCGCAGGGCGGCGAGGTGCTCGATCGGCTGGTGCGTCGGACCGTCCTCGCCGAGGGCGATGGAGTCGTGGGTCCAGACGAAGACGCTCGGAATGTCCATGAGCGCGGCGAGGCGCACGGCGGGGCGCATGTAGTCGGCGAACTGCAGGAAGGTGCCGCCGTAGCTGCGGGTCTTCCCGTGGAGCTGGATGCCGTTGAGGATCGCCGCCATCGCGTGCTCGCGGATACCGAAGTGCAGGACGCGCCCGTAGGGGTCGCCCTGCCAGGCCTTCGTGGAATGGTGCGCAGGCACGAACGACGGCGCGCCGGCGATCGTCGTGTTGTTCGAGCCGGCGAGGTCGGCGGATCCGCCCCACAGCTCGGGCATCACGGCAGCGAGCGCGTTCAGCACCTTGCCGCTCGCCGCGCGCGTGGCGATGCTTGCGCCGGCCTCGAAGACCGGCAGCGCCTCGCGCGCC
>NZ_JBHSRW010000297.1:0-2372 GCF_042659205.1 Leucobacter soli | reverse complement strand
CCACATCGGCGACGCTCGACTGCGCGATTCTCCCGAAGACCTCGTTCGTCGCGGGGTTCACCAGCTCGTGCGCCGCGCCGCCGGCGAAGCGCTCGCCGCCGACGAAGGTGCCGAGGATCGGCTCCGCGTCGGCACCACCGGCGTCGGCGCGGTCGATACCCGTACCGTCGCCGCTCATCTCGCCGCCGCCTCGATGAGGTCGGCCGCGCGATGCAGCCCGTCGGCTGCGCGGATCGACTCGCCGATCGCGCTCAGGCGATCCCGCAGCTCGTCGTCTGCCAGCAGCCCGGTGACGGTCGCGCGCAGCTCCTCGGGAGTGAAGTCGTATGTCGGGAGGCGTCGCCCGAAGCCGCGCTCGTGCACGCGCTGCGCGTTGTCGTACTGGTCCCAGAAGAGGGGGAGCACGATCATCGGCTTGCCGAAGTGCATCGCCTCCGTCACGGTGTTGTTGCCGCCGTGCGTGATGACGAGGTTGGCGAGCGGCAGCAGCGTGGTCTGCGGCAGGAACTCCGCCCCCCACATGTTGTCGGCCAGCTCGATCTCGTCGTGCAGCGGCCCCTTCGAGACGATCACGTTGATCGGCATCTCGGCGAGCGCGGCGATCACCCGGCGCATGAGCGATACGTCGGCGCTGCCGAGCGAACCGAGCGAGAAGTAGACGAGGGGGCGGGCGCCGTCGGTGAAGCCCTCAGGGAGCTCGGCAGGGGTCTCGGTCTGGCGCACCGACGATTCGACACGATGCCAGGAGGCGCCGAGGGGCCGTGCGTCGACGTAGTCGAGCGCCTCGGGGTACACGTAGATGTTGACCGCGCCCTCGTGGATGAACTCGAGTTCGGGCAGCGGGGCAGCCCCCTGCTCCTGCACCCAGGCGTCGAACTCGCGCCACATGTCGCCGTGCGTACGACGGTACTCCTCGCGGAAGTCGCTCCACGCTTCGGTCTCGTGCTCGCCCAGTCCCGAGAAGACCGGCGCGATTCCCGGCCCCGGCACCTCGAGCGGGTTGCACGAGACCAGTCGGACGAAGGGCACGCCGGCCGTCGTCAGCGCCGGGAAGGTCAGCACGTTGTCCTCGACGATCACGTCGGGCTGCACGCGCGCGATGATCTCCTTCAGCTGGGGCTCGCAATACCGCGCGCCCTCGATCAAGGCCTCCCAGATCGGCTTCGTCACGGTGTCGAGCTGCTCGGCGGTGGACTTGCGGAACTCGGGTGCGACCTCGCGGATGTAGTCCTTCCAGAACTGGCCGGCATCCTGCTCCTCGCCGTCACCACCCTCGGGCGGCGGCGCGAGGTCGACCAGGTCCTCCTCGAAACCGAGCGCCTCGAGCTTTCCCGCCCAGGACGCCTCGGCGGCGAACACGACGCGGTGCCCGCGGGCGAGCAGGCGGTGCCCGATCCCGATGCAGTTGTTCGTCGGGCCGTAGGCGCTCTCTGGCATGAAGAGGAACGTCTTCGTCTCGCTCATGGACTGGTCCTTTCTCGGTGGGTGCGTCGCAGGTTTCTCGCGGCGGTATTCAGGGAATCGATGCAGGATTCGCGTAGTCGATCGTTGAGCTGTTCCGTAGACTGTGAACACGCATTCAGCGAATCGTGGTGGGAATCGCGGGTTCGGAAGCGGCGATAGCGCCGGCAGGAGCACCGCGAGAGCACCGCACGCGGATGTGGTCGGCGCAGAAGCCGGCGGCACGCGCAGCGAGGCGGAGGAACATGGCCAGACCGAAGCGGCAGGGCGAACGCCGGCAGCAGCTGGCGCGCGCCGCCCAGCGCGTCATCGCGCAGTACGGCCTCAACGGCGCCAAGCTCTCGCGCATCGCGAGCGAGGCCGGGCTCACGTCCGGCGCCGTGCTCTACTACTACCCGGACATCGAAGAACTGGTGCTCGAAGCGATCAACCTGAGCATGCACCGCTTCTCGGAGGAGCGGGCGCGGATGCTCGAAGCGCTCGACGACGACCCCGCCCTGCGCCTGGTGCGCATGATCGAAGCCGGGCTGCCCGTCGACGGTGACGACGTCGAGGTGCGGCTCTTCTGCCAGCTGGGGGGAGCGGCAGGATCCAACGTGCTCGCCGCTACCCTGCTCACCTCGCTGTACGACCGACAGGTCAGCCTCTACCAGGTCGTCCTGGAGCAGGGTCGCGCGCGCGGCGTCTTCTCGCCGGAGGGTTCGATGCTGGCGGCGGCGCGGAACATCGTCGCGCTGGAGGATGCCTACGGCTACCGGATCGTCGCCGGGCACGGGGCGATCGATCGTCGCGCCGCCGTCGAACTCGTGCTCGCGTACGCGCGCACGGTGACCGGCCACGCCCTGCCGGCGGCGGAGACCCCCGCGACGTCTCACTGAGCGGCCCCGGCGAGCGCGGCATCCCCGCCCGAG
>NZ_JBHSRW010000296.1:0-2395 GCF_042659205.1 Leucobacter soli | reverse complement strand
GCGTCGTCGCGGGCGGGGCCGCCCCAGCGCGCCGAGAAGATACCCGGGCTGCCGCCGAGCACGTCGACCGCGATGCCGGAGTCGTCGGCGATCGCCGGCAGTCCGGTGTGCGCCGCCGCGGCGCGCGCCTTCAGCAGCGCGTTCGCCTCGAAGGTGACGCCGCTCTCGACGGGTTCCGGGCCGTCGTAGGCGAGCAGCTCGATGCCCGGTACGAGGGGCGCGAGGATCCTGCGCAGCTCTTCGAGCTTGTGCGCGTTGTGCGATGCGAGGACGACGCGGGTCGCACCGCCTCCACCGTTGCTCCCACCGCCGGTCACGCCGCTGCTCACGCCTCTGCCCCGGGCCCGTCGAGCGCGGTCCGCTGGAGCTCGCGCAGCTCCGCGGCGGAGGCGAGGGCGAGGTCGAGCAGAGCATCCAGCTCGGTGCGCGCGAACGGCGCCCCCTCGGCCGTGCCCTGCACCTCGACGAAGGCACCCAAGCCGGCGACCACCACGTTCATGTCGGTCTCCGCGCGCACGTCCTCGACGTACGCCAGGTCGGAGAGGGGTACGCCGTCCACGATGCCGACGGAGACTGCGGCGACGCTGTCCTTCAGCGCCGTCGCCTTCGCCGGGATGTGGCCCTGCGCCTTCCCCCAGGCGATCGCGTCGGCGAGGGCGACGTACGCGCCGGTGATCGAGGCGGTGCGGGTGCCGCCGTCGGCCTGCAGCACGTCGCAGTCGATGACGATGGTGTTCTCGCCCAGCGCCCGCGTATCGACGACCGCGCGGAGGCTCCGGCCGATGAGCCGCGAGATCTCGTGGGTGCGTCCGCCGATCCGGCCCTTCACCGACTCGCGCTGCGTCCGCTCGTTCGTCGACCGCGGCAGCATCGAGTACTCGGCCGTCACCCAGCCGGTCCCCTTGCCGCGCAGCCACGGCGGCACGCCGGGCGTGAACGAAGCGGTGCACAGCACGCGGGTCTCCCCGAAGGAGATCAGCGCGCTGCCCTCGGCCTGGCGGCTCCAGCCGCGCTCGATCGTCACCGGGCGGATCTCGGCGGGGGTCCGCCCGTCGGCGCGCGTCGTCTCGTTCATCTCGCTTCTCTCCTTCGTCCGAGCGGCGCTTCGCCGTCTCGAGGGTTCATCCGTTCGGCAGTCGGATCGCGCCGGTGGCCAGATGGTCGACGGCGTCGATGCCGATGCCGAGCATGCGGCGCGCCAGCTCCACGAAGCCGGCGGTGTCGTCGCCGGTGGCCTCGTAGCGCACCTCGGGCTCGGCAGGTGCGATCGCCTCCGCACCGGTTGCCCGCAGCAGCCCGCGCTGCGTCAGCACGCGATACACTTCTGCGGCGGTCTCGATGTCGCTCGACACCAGCGCCACCTCGGGTCCGACGACCTGCCGGATCGCACCGCGCAGGAACGGGTAGTGCGTGCAGCCGAGCACGAGCGTGTCGATCCTGCGCGTGACGAGGGGGGCGAGGTACTCCTCGGCGATCTCGAGCACCTCGGGGCCGCTGGTCCGGCCGGCCTCGACCAGTTCGACGAAGCGGGGGCAGGCGCGCGCCGTGAGTTCGATCTCGGGGCGCATGCTGAAGAGGTCGTCGTAGACCCGCGACTGGATCGTCCCGGCCGTGCCGATCAGGCCGACCCGGCCGTTGCGCGTGATGCTCATCGCGCTGCGGACGGTCGGGCCGATGACCTCGACCACCGGAACGTCGTAGCGCTCGTGCGCGTCCCTGAGCATCGCGGCGCTCGCCGTGTTGCAGGCGATCACCAGCATCTTCACGCCCTGCTCGACGAGCCCGTCGAGGATCTCCAACGCGAAGCTGCGGACCTCGGCGATCGGCCGCGGCCCGTACGGGGTCCGCGCGGTGTCGCCGACGTAGATCATCGACTCGTTCGGCAGCTGATCCCGGATCGCCCGGGCGACCGTGAGCCCGCCGACGCCGGAGTCGAAGACGCCGATCGGCCGATCATTCGCCTGCTCTGTCACCGCACCAGACTACCGCGCCGGATCGGCGCAGCGCTCCTCGCCGGATCGGCACGGCGCACGGCTCAGTGGATGAAGCTGCGGCGATGGAGCGGCGTCAGCCCGTGGGCGTCGATGCCCGCGTAGTGCGCATGCGCTCCGTACCCCTTGTTCGAGGCCCAGCCGTAGTGCGGGTGCACTTCGTGCGCGTCGCGCATCAGCGCGTCGCGCGCCACCTTCGCGCGCACGGATGCGGCTGAGACGCTGGCGCAGGCTCGATCGGCTCCGACCCGGGTCCGCACGTCGAGCGGCCGGCGGAGCACCGGCGAGAGCCAGTCGTGGGAGCCGTCGAGCAGGATCACCGCCCGGTCGACCGGGACGCCGAGTTCGTGCAGCTCCAGCAGCGCCCGGCGTGCGGCCTCGCCGAGCATCGCGACGATGCCGCG
>NZ_JBHSRW010000295.1:0-2404 GCF_042659205.1 Leucobacter soli | reverse complement strand
AGCAGCGCCTTGCGCTCGGGGTTCGCCGAGGCCCAGGCCTCGAATCCGCGCTCCCACTCGGTGCGGGCGGCCGTGGCGCGATCCTGCAGCGCACGCGTGTGCGCGATCACCTCGGGTGCGACCGAGAAGTGCTGCGACGGGTCGAAGCCCAGCGCCGTCTTCAGCCCGGCGAGCTCGTCGGCGCCGAGCGCCGAGCCGTGGATGCCGCCCGTGTTCTGCTTGCCGGGCGAGGGCCAGCCGATGATGGTCTTGAGGATGATGAGGCTCGGCTTGCCCGTCTCGTCCTGCGCCGCGCGGATCGCCGCATCGAGCGCGGGCAGATCCTCCGTGTAGCCGTCCGCGCTGCCGTCGCCGCGCCAGTCGACCTCGAGCACCTGCCAGCCGTACGCCTCGTAGCGCATGCGCACGTTCTCGCTGTACGAGATGTCGGTGTCGTCCTCGATCGAGATCTGATTCGCGTCGTAGATCGCGATCAGGTTGCCGAGCTCCTGGTGGCCCGCGAGTGAGGCGGCCTCGCTCGTCACACCCTCCTGCAGGTCGCCGTCGCCGGCCAGCACGTAGACGCGGTGATCGAACGGGCTGGTGCCGGGCGCGGCATCGGGATCGAACAGTCCGCGCTCGTACCGCTGCGCGTAGGCGAAGCCGACGGCCGAGGCGAGGCCCTGACCGAGCGGGCCCGTGGTGATCTCGACGCCGGCGGTGTGACCGTACTCGGGGTGCCCCGGAGTCTTCGATCCCCACGTGCGCAGCGCTTCGAGGTCGGAGAGCTCGAGTCCGAAGCCGCCGAGGTACAGCTGCACGTACTGGGTGAGGGAGCTGTGGCCCACCGAGAGGATGAAGCGGTCGCGGCCCAGCCAGTCGGTGTCGGCCGGATCGTGCCGCATGACGCGCTGGTAGAGCAGGTAGGCGGCGGGGGCGAGACTGATGGCGGTACCCGGATGGCCGTTGCCGACTTTCTCGACCGCGTCGGCCGCCAGCACTCGTGCCGTGTCGACCGCTCGATCGTCGAGCTCGTTCCAATCCAGTTCGTTCGCCACTGCCCAGCCTCTCCACATCGGATCCGCGCGCAGGCCGCTGCCTGTGCGCACTGCCATCCAGCCTACCGCGCGAGCGAGTACGATGAAGGGGTGACAAGCCCGACCGAGACCGCCCGCATCGCCGAGTCGAAGACCCCAGGCATCGGGGCAAGACGCACCATCGCCGCATATGTCGCACTCACGAAACCGCGTGTCATGGAGCTGCTGCTCGTGGTCACGGTTCCGGCCATGATCCTCGCGGAACGCGGCCTGCCCAACCTCTGGCTCGTGCTCGCCACCCTGATCGGCGGTGCGGCCAGCGCCGGCTCGGCCGGCGCCTTCAACTGCTACATCGACCGCGAGGCCGATCGCCTGATGAAGCGCACGGAGAACAGGCCGCTCGTCACCGGCGAGATCTCGGACCGGAACGCCCTGATCTTCGCCTGGGTGCTCGGGGCCGTATCGATCGCCTGGCTGTGGATCACGACCAACTGGCTCGCCGCGCTGCTCGGCTTCGCCGCGATCTTCACCTACGTCGTCGTGTACACGATCTGGCTCAAGGGCCGCAGCGAGCAGAACATCATCTGGGGCGGAATCGCGGGCTGCTTCCCGGTCCTTATCGGCTGGGCCGCGGTGACCGGCGGCCTCGACTGGCCGGCCTGGGTCTTCTTCCTGGTCATCTTCCTCTGGACCCCTGCGCACTACTGGCCGCTCTCGATGCGCTACCGCGAGGACTACGCCGCCGCCGGCGTGCCGATGCTCGGCGTCGTGCGCGGCCGCACGACCGTCGGGCTCCAGGTCATCCTCTACGCGTGGGCCACCGTCGTCTCGAGCCTGCTGCTCATCCCGGTCGCCGGCATGGGCTGGGTCTACATCGTCGCCGCGGTCGTCTCGGGCGCCTACTTCATCGTCGAGGCGCACCGGCTCTACAGCCATGCCATCCGCGGCCGCGAGGGCAGCCCGATGCGGGTCTTCCACGGATCGATCACCTACCTCTCGGTCCTCTCGCTCGCCATCGCGATCGATCCGCTGCTGCCGTTCTGAGCGGCCCGCGGGTCTACGCTTGGAGCATGCACCAGCACACCGGCACCCTTCATCCGAGCACCGCGGTCGTCGCCCTCGGGCGGCCGGATCCGTCACCCGATGCGCCCCTCAACCCGCCGATCTCGCTGAGCTCGACCTTCGTCGGCTCGGGCAGTCCGCAGCCGGGGGAGCGCATGTACGCGCGGATGTCGAACCCGACGTGGGACGGGCTCGAAGAGGCGATCGCGTCGCTCGAAGGCTGCGATGTGCCGGCACTCGCCTACGCCTCGAGGATGGCGGCGGTCGCGGCGGTGCTCTCGCTCGTGCCCGTCGGCGGCGTCGCGGCCGTGCCGGCCGCCTCGTAC
>NZ_JBHSRW010000294.1:0-2426 GCF_042659205.1 Leucobacter soli | reverse complement strand
CCACAGCTCGTCGCAGGCGACCAGTGTGGCCGCAGCGTCTGCGGATCCGCCGCCCATGCCCCCCGCGATCGGCACCCGCTTGTGCACGGTCAGGGCGACACCCGCGTCCTGGCCGGTGGCCTCCGCCAGCAGGCGCGCGGCGCGCACGCACAGGTTCGACTCGTCGAGCGGCAGCTCCGACCCGTCGATCGGTCCGGTGAACCGCAGCGACACCTCGTCCGCGGGGCTCGCCGTGACCTCCTCGAAGAGGGAGAGCGCCTGATACAGCGAGGCGACGTCGTGGTAGCCGTCGGGCTGGCGCGCGCCGACCCGGAAGAGCAGATTGATCTTGCCCGGGGCGCGCACGGTCACCGACCGGACTCCGTGCTCCCCATTCACGGTTCCACGCTACTGCACTGCACGGCCCGGCGCGTACCCTCTCGATTCGGTCTGAAGCCGCTCAGGCTGCTGCGGCAGCGGCCCGGGCGACGGCCAGGTAGGCCTCGATGCCGAGCTGCTCGGCGCGCGCCGTGGGGTCGACCCCGGCGGCCTCGAGGATCGCGACGGTCCGTTCGCTCGGCCCCAGCACGGGCTGCAGCGCCTGGCGCAGCATCTTGCGCCGCTGCGCGAACGCGGCGTTCACGAGCTCGAACGCGGCCGCCCGCTCCGTCTCGTCGCCGAGCGGCGTCTCGCGGCGCTCGTAGCCGACCAGCACGGAGTCGACGCCCGGGACGGGCCAGAAGATGCGGCGGCTCACGTTCCCGGCGATCCGCCAGTCGCCGTACCAGGCGGCCTTCGCGCTCGGCGATCCGTACTCCTTGCCTCCGGGAGCCGCGGCAATCCGGTGCCCCACCTCGGACTGCACCATCACGAGGCCGCGTCTGAGCGCCGGGATCAGCTCGAGGAGGTGCATCAGGATCGGGACGGAGACGTTGTAGGGCAGGTTCGCGACGAGGATCTCGGGCAGGCGCCCCTCGGCGTCGGCGAGCTGCTCGGCAGTGACGTCGAGGGCGTCGCAGCGGATCACGCGCAGGCGATCCCGCGCCCCCGGCTGCATCTCGGCGACCGTGTGAGGCAGCTCGGCCGCCAGCCGCCCGTCGATCTCGATCGCGGTCACGTCGGCGCCGGACTCCGTGAGCCCGAGAGTGAGGGAGCCGAGCCCGGGCCCGATCTCGACGACGCGGTCGCCGGCGTCCACGCCGGCGGCGCGCACGATCTTCCGCACGGTGTTCGGGTCTATGACGAAGTTCTGGCCCAGCTTCTTGGTCGGCGAGACGCCGAGCCGCTCGGCGAGTTCGCGCACTTCGACGGGACCGAGGAGCTCGGGGCGGGGCGCTGCCCCGGTACGTCCCTCGGCCGTCTCGGCCGAGGCCTCGCCATCGACCTCAGCCATCGTCGTCCATCTCCCACGACCCGTAGACGCGCTCCGTGTTGGCGGCGAGCCGCGCGCAGAGCCCGTCGAGCGGTTCTCCCAGAACCTCGGCCATGCGGCGCACCGTGTGAGGCAGCAGGTAGGGGGCGTTGGGTCGGCCGCGGAACGGCTCGGGGGTGAGGAACGGCGCGTCGGTCTCCACCAGCACGCGCGAGGGATCCGCCACGGTGAGCGCCTCCCGGAGAGCCGGCGCGTTCCGGAAGGTCATCGTCCCGGCGAACGAGAGGTACCAGCCGTGCTCGGCGCAGATCCGCGCGAGTTCGACGTCGCCGGAGAAGCAGTGGAAGACCGTCCGCTCCGGCGCCCCGACCCGGCGCAGCGTCGCGACAACCTCGTCGTGCGCGTCGCGGTCGTGGATCTGCAGGGCGATGCCGTTCGCCTTCGCGATGTCGATGTGCGCCTCGAAGGACTCGAGCTGCGCGTCCCGCCCGTCCTCGCCCGTGCGGAAGAAGTCGAGTCCGGTCTCTCCGACGGCGCGCACCCGCGGCTGCGCGGCGAGCCGGGCGATCTCGGAGAGGTGCTCGCTGAGGCGCCCCTCGGCGAACAGCCGCGGCGCCTCGTTCGGGTGCAGCGCCACGGCTGCGAGCACGCGCGAATCGCTCGCCGCGAGCTGGGCCCCCCACCGACTGGTCTCGAGGTCGGTGCCGACCTGCACGACGCCTCGGACGCCGACCGCATCGGCGCGGCCGAGCGAGTCCAACGGATCGAGCAGGTCGAGCCCATCCTCGAACTCGAGGTGCGTGTGGTTGTCGTAGACCGGGATCGGCAGAGGCTCGGGTGCCGGCGGACGGGTCAGATCGCGGGTTTCACCGCCCTTGCGCTTGCGCAGGCCTCCCGCCGGCGCGCCTCCGCCGTCGCCGGGTTCGCGCAGCGACTCGCTCACTTCGCCGCTGCCTCGTTCTCGATCCGCGGGAAGAGCACGTCGATCGTCTGCTGCGGCGCGCCCGCGGGCAGCCGTCCCCACTCGCCGAACCGGGCGATGCGCTCGGGAACGGAGTCGAGGAACTCGTCGATG
>NZ_JBHSRW010000293.1:0-2445 GCF_042659205.1 Leucobacter soli | reverse complement strand
CGGCGAAGTCGACCCCGCTCAGGTCGATCGCGAGTTCGCCGCGGTCGGCCGCCGCGCCGAGCGCCTCGAGCACCTCGGCGGCCGTCGGCGCGCTGCCGACCCGGAACGATGCGGAGGTCTCGGCGACGGTGACGAACGGCAGCGAGGTGATCGTGATCTCGACCGGAGCGCTGCTCCGGAACCGGCCCTCTGCCGCGACGACCTCGGCGGTGTAGACGCCTTCGGCAGCGAAGTCGACCCCGGCGAGATCGATGGAGAGCGCGCCGCGATCCGAGGCCGCGCCGAGCGCCTCGAGGATCTCGGACTCGCTCCGATCCGCGCCGACCGCGATGGTCAGGCTCGAACGCTGGGTCGTCAGCGACGGCGCGCTCTGCAGGACGGGATGACCCGCCTCGGCGTCCCAGCGCCAGCCGTTGCCGAAGTCCCACCCGAGTGCCTCGTAGGTGGGCTGTTCCTGCAGCTCCGCGTGGCTCACCGGGGTGCCCTCGTCGCCCGGCCGCCACAGCGGCCCGCTCGCGGTCTGCACGTCGTGCTGGTAGCCGGCACCCGATCGACGGGTCCAGCGGAGCGGCTCATCGGTGATCGCGGTCTCGGCGACCGCCGGGAAACCCGCCCGGTTGTTGCGCGCGTTGACGAGGTTGGTGCCGTACTCCTCGACCTGCTCGGCGTTGACCGCCGTCACCCAGCCCAGGTTGCTGAACGCGCCCGTGGCGTGGGCGTAGACGGACCCCGAGTAGACGACGTTGCCGCGGATGGTCTGCCCGTCCATGTTCGCACCGACGTAGTCGACCAGCACGCCCGAGGAGTTGTTGTCGCCGCCGGCGGTGTTCCTCACGGTGTAGGTGACGCCGGGATCGGCGGCGATCAGGTTCTTCTCGACGACGGTGTCGGCGCCCAGGTAGCCGAGGAAGGCGGAGGCGTATTTGTCGCCCGTCGTCCGCATCGCACCGGCGATCATGTTGTTCGACACGGTGGAGCCGCTCGCGCGCGCGATGAAGCCGGAGTTGTAGCCGTTGCCGACGTCGGGACCCGACACCGTCGCATCCCGCACCGTGTTGCCGTCGATGGTCGAGTCGATCGCGTTGCGGGCGAGCCCGCCCGCCTCGACCAGGTTCGTCACGCCCGCGGCCGCGCTCGACACCACCGCGGTCACGTCGTCGAGGGTCAGGCCGGTCACGGTCGCCCCGTTCAGCTCGACGAAGAACGAGACGAACTGCTGGTTCCCGGCCACGTGCGAGGCGTAGACGACGTCGCTGATCGTGTGGCCGTTGCCGTCGAAGACCCCCGAGAACCTCGCGAACGCGTCGAAGGTGCCGCCACCGTAGTCGATGTCCGCATCGAGACGGTAGTTCAGCGAGCCGAAACTCGCGTAGTCCCCGTTCACCGCTTCGGCCGCGAGATCCAGGTCTGCCGCCGAGTCGAGGATCAGCGGGGCCTCCGCGGTGCCCTCGCCCTCCAACCCCTCGATCACCGGGGTCGGCTCGGCGTGCGCACCGGCGGGCGCCACCAGCAGACCGCCGACCCCCACCGCGATCGCGGTGAGGAACGCGGCGCCGCGCTGCGGGAGCCTCTGCGGGATCCGCGGCGAATCCGTCTTCGAATTGAGCATGACGTCACTTTCCACGAGTCGGTCAACGTGATCCGTCGACCATCGTGGCGAAGCGGAGTGGCTGCGCGACGGCCGCCCGATGACCACGAGGCAGGCCCCGGGTGAAGGCGAGGTGAACTCGTGCCTGCGTCGGTACCGGCCGCTACCGCCGGTCTCGACCGCCGGCTGGTGTCGGCGGTCGATCGGGACCGCCGGCTGGTCGGGATCGACGGACGCGCGGGCCGAAAGGGCGCAAGCCGAAAAGAGCTCAGGCCGAAATGCGCTCGAACGCGGGGCGCTGCCAGTGCGCGGGCTCCGCGAGCACTGCGGTGTCGATGCTCAGCGATCCGTCCGCGCCTTCGTCACCGGTGGCGCCGGGGCGCAGCTCGGCGAGGCAGACGAGCAGCGACAGCGTCGCATAGCCGTGGCGACGATTGTCGCGGATGATGGCCCGATCGTCGTCGACGGCGAGGCGCGTGCTCTCGTCGAGCACGCCGATCCACTGCTCCCGCCATTCCGCGTCGGGCAGCCCGGCCACCTCGCGGAATGCCGGCAGCCAGTGCGCGATCCGCGGCGTCCGCACCGCATCGTCCACGTCGTGGTGGGCGATCATGTGCATACCGGGCTCGAGGTCCGTCCGGTGGTATCCGGTGCCGTCCCAGCTCGTGACCCGCGCCCCCGTGCGCGACAGGCCGACGAGGTTGAAGTTCGCCGTCCCGGGCGGGTCGGGGATCGTCCGGCCGGAGGCCTCGTCGAGCACCAGCACGCCGCGCGATCCTGCCGGGCTCGGCCCCTGCGGCAGGCCCAGCGGCGAGGTCTCGGCGCGATTGAGCACCAGCGAGAGCCGGCGCTCGGCC
>NZ_JBHSRW010000292.1:0-2470 GCF_042659205.1 Leucobacter soli | reverse complement strand
CCGTCGATCCGCGCCGCTCCCCGGCTCTCGACGATCTCGCCGGCTCCGTCGATCGCGGCGCGCAGACCGGTCTGCCCGCCGTCGACGGCCAGCACGCCGTTCACGGGCGGACTCCCGTCGTCGCCCCGGCGGCGTCGGCGACATCGGCCAGCAGGTGGTACTTGTCTCCCCGGTAGACGCAGTTCGCGACCATCACGACCCGCCCGTCGGCGTCCGAGTCGACCATGCGCAGGCGCAGGCAGGCCTGGCCACCGTCGATGCCGAGCAGCGTCTGCACGCGCTCATCGGGCAGTATCGGCTCGATCGCGATGCGTGCGGTGGTGGTGATGATGCCGTAGCGCTTCGCGAGCACCTCGTACAGGGAGCCGGAGAGATCCGCTTCGCTCAGGCCCGGTGCCGACGCGACCGGCAGCCAGGTCGTCTCCACCGCGAGGGGTTCGCCGTCGCCCAGCCGGACGCGGGTGAACTGGAAGAGCGGTTCATCGAGCACCACCTGCAGCGCTCCCGCGAGCGCCGTGTCGGCGGGCAGCGTCCGGAACGAGACGAGCAGGCTGCCGGGGCGCAGGCCGCGGCTGCGCATGTCCTGCGAGAACGAGGTCAACCCGAGCGCCCGGATCACGGGCCTGCCGGCGACGAACGTTCCCGTGCCCTGGCGCCGCACCAGGAGGCCTTCTGCCACCAGCATGTCGGTGGCGTGGCGCAGCGTCATCCGCGAGACGTTCCACCGCACGGCGAGCTCGCGTTCGCTGGGCAGGCGCTGGCCGGTGCTCAGCGTCGCCACGAGTTCGCGCATCCGACCGCGAACGACGTCGCGGATCGGTGCCGGTCGATAGATCGTCATGCCCAGAGTCAACCCGACGGATGCCGACCGCGCAATGGGTGCACCATACCAATACTGCACCGTTTCGACGGCTTGTCAGAGGATCTCATCGCCGGTGGACTAGACCACCGTCCGCCTCGCCGTACCCGAAGGGTAGGGTGCGGTCATGGATGTCCGCCCCGCACAGCTCCAGGATCTGCCCGGCGTCTACCGGGTGTGCCTGCTCGCCGACGACCCCGGATGGCCCGGCCGTGATCCCGAACGGAACCCGGAGCTGCTCGGCCACGTCTACGCCGGCCCCTACGTGGCGCACGATCGCGGGCTGTGCCGCGTCGTGGTCGACGCCGGCGGCGTCGCCGGCTATCTGCTGGCGACGGCGGACACCGACGGGTTCTTCGCCTGGCTCGAGGCCGAGTGGCTGCCGGTACTCCGCGCGCAGTACCCGGAGGGATCCGGCGCGCCCGATGACGCGTGGATCGTGCGGGCGATTCACCGGCCGCAGCGCCCTCCCGCAGAACTGGTGGACCCCTTCCCCGCGCACCTGCACATCGACCTGCTGCCGCGCGCACGCGGCCGGGGACTCGGCCGCGTGCTGATCGACGGACTCCGCACCGACCTCGCGACGGCCGGCGTCCCCGGGGTCCACCTCGGCGTCGGCAGCGACAACGCGAACGCGATCGAGTTCTACCGGCATCTCGGCTTCGAGACGTTCGCGGACGACGGCGACACGCGCTGGATGATGACGAACTGCGACCCCGCCGGTCCGGCGCTCGCCGGCTGAGGCTCTGCCGGCGGCCACTGGATCGCAGCGCCCGAGCAGGAGAGAATGGGGGTATGGACGATATCAAGGATCCGGTGATCGTACTCGAGGCAGCGGAGTGCTGGCAGCGTCTCGGCAGTCGGACCGTCGGGCGGATCGTGACCCGTGTCGGCGACGTCGTCGACATCTTCCCAGTGAACTACGCGGTCGACGGCGAGTCGCTCGTCCTGCGCACCGCGGAGGGGAACAAGCTCGCGGAGCTGATGGTCAGCAACCAGGTGCTGTTCGAGGTCGACGACCACGACGACGCGATCGCCTGGAGCGTCGTGGTGCGAGGCACGGCGCGCAGGCTCGAGACCGAGGCCGAGATCGCGGCGGCCGATGCCCTGCCGCTCAAGCCGATGGTGCCCACGGTGAAGCGCAACTACGTGCGCATCACCTCGGAGTCGATCTCGGGGCGCCTGTTCGCGCTGGGCGAGGAACCGCCGCGCGACGGGGTGCAGGCCTACTGAGCCGCGACCGTCTCAGGCGACCGTCGTCGAAGGCGCCGGTTTCAGATCGACGACGGCGTCAGCTCGAAGACGGCGTCAACTCGAAGACCGTGTAGCCCCAGGGGAGCGCGAGTCGCTCGGCGACCGCCAGACCCGCGTCCGCGAAGAGCGCGAGGTGGCCGTCGAGGGTGCGCCCGCCACCGCCCGAGAGCGCGAACTCGATGAGCTGGTGCTCGAGGTCGTGATCGTAGGCCTCATCGGGCTCGATGAGGTCGCAGAGGACGAGCAGCCGGCCGCCCTGAGCGAGGCTCTCCGCCGCCCGGCGCAGCGCGTGGACGGCGTCGGCATCCGGCAGCCCGACGAGCACGTCGGCGAGCAGGACTGCATCGACCGCGTCGG
>NZ_JBHSRW010000291.1:0-2478 GCF_042659205.1 Leucobacter soli | reverse complement strand
CGAGATCCTCGCGCGCCTCGAGCTGCCCGCGGACACCGCCGACCGGTACCCGCACGAATTCTCGGGCGGACAGCGTCAGCGCATCGCTCTCGCACGCGCGCTCGTGCACCGGCCCGAGCTGCTGCTCGCCGACGAACCGGTCAGCGCCCTCGACGTGCTCGTGCGCGGCCGCCTGCTCGGCCTGCTCGCCGAACTGCGACGCGAGCTCGGCCTGACGCTCGTCACCGTGACGCACGATCTGGGCGTCGTGCCCCGGATCGCGGACCGTATCGTGGTGATGCGAGCCGGCCGCGTCGTCGAATCCGGACCGACCGCGCAGATCTTCGAGGCGCCCCGCGAGCGCTACACACGCGAACTGATCGCGGCACTCCCCCGCCTGCCGTAGCTTCGGGCGCGCCCGATCCGGCCCGGGCCGGGCAGTCGCCCGGGGAGCTCAGTCGAGGTCGCGCAGCGAGCCGAGCACGGCATCGCGGAGCGACGGCGGCGCCGCGCCCTCGCACGCCCGCCGCACGGCGACCGTCAGCTTCTCGAACACCTGCTGCTCGTCGCGGCAGTCGCTGCACGTCTCCAGGTGCTCGCGGATCGGCGCGCAATCGGCATCGCACAGCTCGCCGCGGATCAGCTCCTCGAGATTGGCGCGGGCGTGCCCGCAATCGCATCCGCTCATTCCGCACTCCCTTCCTTCGCCGCTTTCGACGGGCCCTTCGACCGGCGCCCGGAGGTGCCAGATCCACGAGCCGGCTCGGCGGCCGACGGCACGCCGAAGCCCTGCTCCCTGGCGTAGTCCCCCAGCGACTGGCGCAGGCGCGCCCGGCCGCGGTGCAGCCGGCTCATGACCGTGCCGATGGGCCGCTCGATGATGTCGGCGATCTCCTGATAGCTGAAGCCCTCGACGTCGGCCAGGTAGACGACCATGCGGAAGTCCTCGGGCAGGGCGTTCAGCGCATCGGTGACGACGGTCGCGGGCGTCCGGTCGATCGCCTCCGCCTCGGCGGAGCGCGAGGCCATCGCCGTCGTCGACTCCGCACCGCCGAGCTGCCAGTCCTCGAGTTCGTCGACCGCGCCGAGGAACGGCTCCCGCTGCCGCTTCCGATAGGTGTTGATGTACGAGTTCGTGAGGATCCGGTACAGCCACGCCTTGAGGTTGGTGCCCTCCGTGAAGCTGTCGAACGCGCTGAACGCCTTCGTGAAGGTCTCCTGCACCAGATCCTGTGCATCCTGAGGATTGCGCGTCATCTTCATGGCGGCGCCGTAGAGCTGATCGAGGAAGGGCAGCGCGTCGCGCGTGAAGCGCGCTTCGAGTTCGCGCGCGTCGCTGGTCTGGCTCCGAGTCACAACACCCGATGCTACCGCGTCGCGCGGCGCAGACCTGCGGCGGCGTCCCCGGACCGGGTCGCTCCAGTGCGCGCGCGTGCGCGCCGGAGCGACCCGGCGGCCCGCCACCGCATCGCGCACGGATCGCACAAAGAGCGGCGGCATCCCTCGGCCTGCCCGGATGGGAGCGCGCCCGCTCGCCTCCTGCATCGCCAACGCCATCGCACCGACCTCTCTCGAACCACTGCCGTAGAATCTTCAACCAGAGACACCAGACGTCTATTCCAACGGAGGCGCCCTTTTCCATGCTCGAAGCCAAACTCAACCACGGTCGCGACGACGAGGACCCGGCGGGCCAGGGCGAGAGCTTCGACGGCGGCGCACCGCCTTGGGCGGCGCCCGTCGCCGAGACGCGGATCGACGCGACCGTCTCGCTGCCGGGATCGAAGTCGCTGATGGGGCGCGAGTTGATCCTGAGCGCGCTCGCCGACGCTCCCGGCACCGTGCACGCTCCGCTGCACTCGCGGGACTCGCAGCTGATGATCGACGCACTGCAGGCGCTCGGCACCGGATTCGATCGGATCGAGGCCGAGGATGACGCACCCGAGGTGCTGCGGATCACGCCGGCCGAGGAGCTGATCGGGTCGACGACGATCGCCTGCGGGCTCGCCGGTACGGTGATGCGCTTCGTGCCTCCGGTGGCGGCGCTGGCCCTCGGACCGACGGCGTTCGACGGCGACCCCTACGCGCGGAAGCGCCCGATGCGACCGGTCCTCGACGCCCTGCGCGCGCTCGGCGCGGACATCTCGGACGACGGTCGCGGCGCCCTGCCCTTCACCGTGCACGGCACCGGCTCGCTCCGCGGCGGCCGCGTGGAGCTCGACGCCTCGCTCTCGAGCCAGTTCGTCTCGGCCCTGCTGCTCTCCGCCGCCCGCTTCGAGGAGGGCGTGCACGTGGTGCACACGGGCGATCGCGTCCCGAGCCTGCCGCACATCGAGATGACGCTCGAGGCTCTGCGCGAGCGCGGCGTAGAGGCGGACTCCCCCGCTCCCGGCGAATGGCGCGTCTCGCCCGGTCCGATCCGTGCGCGCGACGTCGTGCTCGAGCCCGACCTCTCGAACGCGGCCCCCTTCATCGCCGAGGCGATCGCCGCCGGCGATGCCG
>NZ_JBHSRW010000290.1:0-2501 GCF_042659205.1 Leucobacter soli | reverse complement strand
AGGCTCCGCGGCTCGGGCTCGCCTCGCTGCCGGCGACCCCGGCCGTCCGGCTCGAACGCGACGCGCTCATGGCCATGCTGCAGCAGGGCCAGGCGATCGGCGCCGAGCTGATGGTCCAGGCAGCGACGGCCGAGGTCGGGGATCCCTCGCTGCGCGTGGTGCGGGATGCGATCGCCTCGGCCCTGCCTTCTCTCGGCGCCAATGACTGGTTCGAACACGCTCTGGCGGAGGCGCCCGAGCCGTACCGCGGCCTGATCCGGGAGCTCGCCCTCGCGCCGCTGCCGGTGCCCAAGCAGTCGCCGGAACAGCTGGGCGCCTATGCGCGCGACATCGTCGTCGCCCTCCTGGACCGCGACCTGCTCGCCCTCAAGGGGCAGCTCGTCGCCCGGATGCAGCGGGTCGGGGACGCGAACTCGCCCGAGTCCCGGCAGATCCAGCAGCAGCTCGCCGGGCTCGAGGCCGCGCGGCGCACCCTGCGCGCCGAGTAGGGTTCGACGTTCTAAGCTGGCTCCGCAGTCCCTACCGAAGAGGAGCCCCACACCATGGCAGATCCGGTGCCCCTGGCAGATCCGGCCGTCCTCGTCTCCGACCTGTCCTTGAGCTATCCGGCCTCGGGCGGGCACCGCGCCTACAACGCGGTCGAGGGGATGAGCACCGTGCTCGGACGGGGGCGGACGCTCGCCCTGCTGGGGGAGAGCGGCTCCGGCAAGTCGACCTTCGCCCGGTTCCTCGCGGGCCGGGCGGATGATTCGCCCGAGAAGTCGTCGCGGATCCGCGCGACCGGGGGCGACGCAGTCGTGCTCGGCGTCCCGCTGCGTCGTCTGAGGAAGCGCGCCGCGTTGCAGCTGACCGCGCACGTCGGCATGCTGGGGCAGGATGCGGGCGCCACGCTTCCCCCGGAGTTGAACGTCGGCGACATCCTCTTCGCGCCGATCGCCGAGCGCAGCAAGCATTTCGACCGTACTCAGCTCGGCGAGCGGATCGTCGAGATGATGGACATCGTCGGGCTCCCGCTCGGCAAGCTGCAGGAGTACCCGTACGAGTTGTCCAAGGGCCAGCGGCAGCGGGTCGCCGTGATGCAGTCGCTCATGCTCGAGCCGAGCCTCTACATCGCCGACGAGCCGACTCTCGGCGTCGACGCCAACAACCGGCCCCGCATCGTGGACCTCCTCGAGTGGTACCGCAAGCGCAGCGGCGCGACGCTGATCCTCGTGAGCCACGACATCGGCATGCTCGAGCGCCTCGGCCAACGAGTGCTCGTCATGCAGCAGGGGCGCGCGGTCGGCGAGGGCGACATCGACGACATCTTCCGCACGGCGGATCACGGCTACGTGCAGCAGCTCGCGCAGGCGCTGCGGGCCAGCGCCTACGACGAGATCGCGGAGGCGTAGGATCCGACGAACGCGATGCGCGTTCGGAACCGGCGACGCGCGGGCGCGGGGATTTGCCGCGGTACTTTTCGCTTTGCTAAGCTGGACGACGTTGCCTCGCGCAATGATCCCCTGTAGCTCAGTTGGCAGAGCGCTTGACTGTTAATCAGGATGTCGCTGGTTCGAGCCCAGCCGGGGGAGCGGAGCCCTCAGACCGGAGAGCGGAGTCTCACCGTGGATGAGGGTTTTCGTGAATGAACGGACCGTTCTCGACGGCCTCCGGGGATGTAGCTCAATGGTAGAGCCTCAGTCTTCCAAACTGATTACGCGGGTTCGATTCCCGTCATCCCCTCTGCGGAACCCCCTGCCCATGGCAGGGGGTTCGTGCTTCGGGGAATCCGGGAATCCCTCTGAACCCGGCGCGTGGCGCGATTCGCGGGTTACCGGCCAGAAAGAGTGGATGGGGTTGGGCGTGTCAGGCTCGGCCGGCCCATCCGGTACGTTCCCAGAGTCCTTCACCAGCGTCGAGGCCGGTGTCGTAGAGCGCTGGCCCGTCACGTTCTTCTCGTGGTTTCGGGCGTTGTTTCGTGGGTGCGGGCGCCGCGGTTTTGGCTGCTTCCTCGAACGAGAGCTCGTGCAGGGTGAGGAACCACTCCGCAGCCCGCCTGCGATGCTCCTCGCTCATGCCGCGGTGTCGCTTCAGGAGGTCACGCAGCTGCGCGTTGACCCCGCCTTCCAGTGGTGACGTTGTTCTCGGGTTCCCGTAGACCACGTACGTGAAGATCAGATCCTTCCGAACGATGTTCTGCACGAGGAACCAGGCCTTCCGGAGCCGGTCATGGGTGTACCCGAGCTGCCCGTTGCGCAGCAGGGTGCGCTCACGGGTGAGGTGCCCGAACGCACGCCACCACTCATCGAGGCGGATCTGCCACAGGATGGCGGTGTCTTCGTCCCAGACCCTGCTCAGCTGCAGCACCAGCAGCCGTAGCGCTCGCCCGGCCCGGGTGCGCGGGTTCCTGGCGAGGTGCCGTGTCACGTTCATCTGCACGTGGAAGTGAATCGTGTCGTGTTTGATGGAGGGTAATCCTGTACCGAAAGGAACCCCCGGCATCATGCCCGTCCCATACCCCG
>NZ_JBHSRW010000289.1:0-2507 GCF_042659205.1 Leucobacter soli | reverse complement strand
TCTGGCTACTTCGGAACCGCGATCCACGGCGACCTCGCCGTGCCGCGCGCCGCGCTCGGCGAGATCGTCGCGCACGCGGCCGAGCTCTCGGAGCGCCTCGGCGTCATCGTCTCGATCAACGGCCACGTCGGAGACGGCAACTTCCACCCGATCATCGCCTTCGACCCCGACGACGCCGACCAGACGCGTCGCGCGCACGAGGCGCACCGGGAGCTGCTCGCCCGGGCGCACCGCCTGGGCGGCACCGTCACCGGCGAGCACGGCATCGGCACCGAGAAGCTGGAGGCCCTCGACGAGGAGCTCTCCCCCCGGGTGCGCGAGCTGCAGCGCGCGATCAAGGCGGCCTTCGACCCGAAGGGGATCCTGAACCCGGGCAAGAAGCTCTGAAGCGGGCAGTCGGCACAGCCGGTCGGCGCCGTGCGCCCGGTCGATGCGGCGCACCATCGGCACGGCGCGACCGGCCGATACCGGGGCAGTCCGGAACGAGCGGTGCCGATAGGATGTTGGGCAGCGGACGGCAGGACGAGAGAGGAGCCGGAGTGGCGACACGTGCAGCGAAAAGCTCGGCGAAGCTCGGCCCGACCGGCCGGCCGGAGCGCTTCTACCCCGTTCCTCCGAAGCTCGACCGGCACGGCCCTGCGCGCATCATCTCGATGTGCAACCAGAAGGGCGGCGTGGGCAAGACCACGACCACGATCAACCTCGGCGCGGCCCTGGCCCGTTACGGGCGCCGCGTGCTCGCCGTCGACTTCGACCCGCAGGGCGCGCTCTCCGCGGGTCTCGGGGTCGCCGCGCACGACGTGCCGACGATCTACGACCTCATGCTCGGCAAGGTGAAGGATCCGGTCGAGGTGATCCAGCCCTCCACTACCGAGGGGCTGGACGTCATCCCCGCCAACATCGACCTCTCTGCCGCTGAGGTGCACCTGGTCAGCGAGGTCGCCCGCGAGCAGATCCTCGCCGGCGTGCTGCGCAAGGTGGCCGACCGCTACGACGTGATCCTGATCGACTGCCAGCCCTCGCTCGGTCTCCTCACGGTGAACGCGCTCACGGCGAGCCACGGGGTGCTGATCCCGCTCGCCTGCGAGTACTTCGCACTGCGCGGGGTCGCGCTGCTGATCGAGACCGTCGAGAAGGTGCGGGATCGCCTGAACCCGAGCCTCGAGCTCGACGGCATCATCGCGACGATGTACGACCCGCGGACGCTGCACGCGCGCGAAGTGCTCGAGCGCGTGGTCGCCACCTTCGACGAGAAGGTGCTCGACACCGTGATCAACCGGACCGTGAAGCTGCCCGACGCCTCGGTCGCGGCGAAGCCGATCCTCGACTACGCGCCCGAGAACGCCGCCTCGGAGGCGTATCTGCAGCTCGCCCGCGAGCTGGTGCTGCGCGGCACCGTTGCCTGAGGCCGTGGTGACCGCGCCCGAGCTCGAGGATCTCGGCGGGGCTACGGCCGCGGAGACGGCCGCGAAGACCACCGCCGAGACCGCCGACGAGGCTGCCTTCCGGGTCAGCCTCGACGTCTTCGACGGTCCATTCGATCTGCTGCTCAGCCTGATCTCGAAGCACGAGCTCGACATCACCGAGGTCTCGCTCAGCCTGGTCACCGATGAGTTCATCGCATACCTCGCCTCGCTGGAGGGGCAGGGCCTCGTCGAGCTCGACCGCGCCTCGGAGTTCCTCGTCGTCGCGGCGACCCTGCTGGACCTCAAGGTCGCCAGCCTCCTGCCGCAGGGCGAGGCGGTGGACGCGGAGGACATCGCGCTGCTCGAGGCTCGGGATCTGCTCTTCGCGCGGCTGCTGCAGTACCGGGCGTTCAAACAGGCCAGCGCCTGGTTCCTCGAGCGGCTCGAAGCCGAAGCCGGGCGGCACCCCCGGCAGGTGCCGCTCGAGGCGAAGTACCGCGACCGCGGGCCGGAACTCGTATGGAACGTCTCGCTCGAGGACTTCGCGGCGCTCGCGATGCTGGCCTTCGCGCCGAAGGAGCTGCCCGTCGTCGGGCTCGAGCACCTGCACGCGCCCCTCGTCTCGATCCGGGAGCAGGCCGCCATCGTGGTGTCCCTGCTGCGCGGCGCGGAAACCCGGGGCGGCTCGCTCACCTTCCGCGAGCTGATCGCCGGAGTGGACGCCGCAGCGGATCGAGGGGTGATCGTGGCGCGGTTCCTCGCGATCCTCGAGCTGTACCGGCGCGATGCCGTCGGCTTCGACCAGATCGAACCGCTCGGCGAACTGCGGGTGGAATGGGTCGGCGAGCACTGGTCCGACGAAGAGCTTTCGACGCTGGGTGGAGACTATGACTGACGCGATCACGGCCGAGGCGACGCCGGAACCGACGACCGAGCCGATGACCGGGCAGGCGACCGAGCCGACCGCCATCGATCCGGAGCTCGCCCGCGCGCGGGAGACGCACACGGTCGAGCAGCAGATCGAGGCGCTGCTGCTCGTGGCGGACGAGCCGGTGAGCGCCGTGGGCCTCGCGACCGCGGTCGACCGGCCGGTCCGCGAGG
>NZ_JBHSRW010000288.1:0-2545 GCF_042659205.1 Leucobacter soli | reverse complement strand
GTGCCGGCGGGAGCCCGGAAGCGCCGCGTAGAGGTCGCCCGGGCGGACGTCGCGCGAGTCGAGGGTCGCCCCGGTCGCCACGACGCCGTCGAGACCCGGATCCGCCACGTCCACCCGGAGCCCGAAGCGCTCCGCGACACCGCTCAGGGGCGCGGATCGGGGGTGTCGGGGTCGGATGCTCAGGTCGCCCTCGTTGCTGGTCATCACTCGATCCTAGCCAGCCTCAATCGTCCCCGCCGGTCGCCAGCTTCTTGTACTTGCCCGTCGACGGCGGGATGTGGAACGTGCGGATGGTCGCCTCCGCCGCATCGTGGAACGCCCGGGTCGCTGCGACGGTCCCGTCCCCGCCCTTGGGGAACGCGACGGAGGACACGATGACGTACCGGGGGTCGTCCATCGGGAACATCCCGGCGAAGCTGTAGACGAAGTCCGTGCGATAGCCGCCGCGCCCGTTCGACTGCTGCGCCGTGCCGGTCTTCCCGCCGATGCGGTAGCCCGGGATCGTCACGTACTGCGACACCAGGCCGTCCGTGCCGACCGTCTCGAGCATGTTGCGCACCTCCTTCGCCGTGCGCTTCGAGACCGCCTGCACCGGCTTCCCGCGATCCGGCTCGACGGTCTCGCCCGCGGCATCGGTGCACCCCGTCACGAGCGAGGGCGGGATCCGCACTCCGTCGTTCGCGATGGCCTGGTAGGCGCTCGCGGTCTGCACGATCGTGGAGGAGAGCCCTTGACCGAACATGGTCGTGTAGCTCGTCTGGCGGTCCCAGTCCGAGGCCGCGTAGAGCATGCCGGAGTCCTCCGCCGGCATGCCGGCGGAGGTGGCCTCGCCGATGCCGAACTTCCGCAGGGAGTCGTAGCGCGAGTCGGCGTCGAGCTTGGAGCCCAGCATCGAGATGCCGACGTTGGAGGACTGCAGCAGGATCCCGGTGAGCGTCCAGTCGATCGTGCCGTGCGAGAACCAGTCGCGGAAGTCGACGTTCGGCTCCGGCTGCCAGCGGTCCGGGGTGGCGTTCACGGTCGTCGGGCCCGCGACTCCCGCGTCGATCAGCGCCGCCGCGGTGAGCGTCTTGAAGGTCGATCCCGGCTCGTACGGCGCGACGAAGCTCCGGGCCTCCCGCTTGTCGGGGTTGCTCCCGTCGATGTCGCCCGGGTCCACCGAATCGTCCTCGGCGACCGCGACGAGCTCGCCGGTCTTCGCGTCCATGATGGTGAGGAGCCCCCACTCGGCCTTGACCGAGGCCACCTGGCTGTCGATGATCTGCTGGGCCTCCCACTGCAGATCGCGATCGATCGTGAGCCCGACCGTACCGCCGTCGATGGCCTCCTGGGTGACGACCACGCTGCCGGGCAGCGCCACTCCGTCCGCACCGCGCTCGTAGCTCTCCTCGCCGTCGGTGCCCACGAGGCACGCGTCCTGCGAGAGCTCGACCCCGGCGAGCGGCTCGCCGTCCGATCCGGAGAACCCGACCAGATTGCCGCCGACGGCGCCGTTCGGGTAGCTGCGCGCGTGGTTGCTCTCGAAGGTGAGCCAGGGGATCTCGAGCGCCTTGAGCCGGTTGAGCGCCGAGAGGTCGACGGACCGCTTCACATAGGCGAAGTCGGACTTCGGGTTCTCCTCGAGCGCGTCGTCGACGATCTTCTGGATCTTCTTCGCCGACTGGCCCGTGATCTCGCCGATCTCGGCGAAGGCCTCCGATGCGGTGACGCCCACCCAGGTCTCCTCGGCCTCGGAGTAGCGCTGGAAGATGCCGTCGTTGAGGCGGGTGTTCTTCGGCGAGAGCTGCACGTCGTAGCGCTCGTCCGTGGTCGCCAGGATCTCGCCGTCGCGGTCGACGATGTCGCCGCGCAGACTCGGGATCACGACCGGCACGGCGCGCTTGCCCGCCGCGTCCTCGTTGAGCCCCGCCGCGGAGACGAGCTGGATGTCGACGAGGCGCAGCGTGAACACGACGGTGCAGCCGATCACCACGACGGCCGCGATGAGGCGCCGCCACGACCCGGTGCTCAACCTCGGCATCCCGTCTCCCGCCGTCCTTCGGTGCCCGATACTCGACGTGCTCGATGTCAGTGCGTGTCGGGTGCGGGCAGCTTCCCCCGCCACGCTACCGGCGCATCCGAGCCACCCGCGTCAACCGCGGCGGCCTGTCCGCCGTTCCGCGCGACGAGCAGGCCCTCGGCGTTGACGACGGGCAGCCCGTCCAGGGCGGCGTTGGGCACGAGGTTGTCGTTCACCGCGCTCGTCCGCGGGGTGAGGCTGCCGAGCACCTTGTGGTCGCTCAAGCGCAGCGTGGCCGGGGTCGCGTTCTGCACCATGCCGAGCTTCGCCGCGTTCTCGGCGAGGTTCTGCGGCGAGGAGAGCTTGTCGACGTTCTGCGACAGCACCCGCTCCACGCGGGCCAGGTCGCGCTGCTCGAGCTCGAGCGCGCGTACCTCGTAGGCGCCCTGGGAGACGGCGATGCTGAGGCCGAGCTGGGTCGCGAGGATCGCGACGACGACGACGCCGCAGCTGAGCGCGGCGAGCAGCGGGCTGAGCCCGCGACGC
>NZ_JBHSRW010000287.1:0-2567 GCF_042659205.1 Leucobacter soli | reverse complement strand
GAGGCGCTCACCGAGGCCGGGGCGCACCTCGTGGTGCGCGACCTCGAGGAGCTGCTGCCGTGAACAGCGCGGCAGCGAGCGCCGCATTCGGCATGCCGGAGGTGCCGGCCGGGCCGGTGGAGGAGCTCCGCCGGGACTTCGGGGACGACCCCTGGCGGCTGGTGGTCCGCGGGATCGACCCCGCGCTCGCCGCCAAGGACGAGACGCTCTTCTCGCTCGGCAACGGCTACCTGGGCCTGCGCGGGAACCACGAGGAGGGTCTGCCGCTCGGAAGCCACGGCACCTTCCTCAACGGCCTGCACGAGACCTGGCCGATCCGGCATGCCGAGATGGCCTACGGCTTCGCCGAGCACGGCCAGACGATCGTCAACGCCCCCGACGCGAAGACGATCCGCATCTACGTCGACGACGAGCGCCTGAACCTCGGGTCGTCCGAGGTCCTCGACGTCCAGCGCATCCTCGACCTCCGCGCGGGCACGCTCACCCGCTCGCTGCTGTGGCTGACGCCGACGGGCAAGCGCGTGCGCGTCGAGACCCGCCGGATGGTGTCGTTCGTTTCGCGGCACCTCGCGACCCTCGAGATGCGGATCACCGTGCTCGACGCCGATGCCGACCTGACGGTCAGCAGCCTGCTGCTCAACCGGCAGGATCTCGGCCGCGTGCACACGGAGCAGGCCTCGGCGACCCCGGAGGGGTTCCTCGACCCGCGCAAGGGCGAGCAGCTGACGGAGCGGATCCTCGTGGCCGGTCCGTCGACTCACGACGACGGATCCGGGGGATCCGGCACCGCGGCCGCTCGCGACGGAGACCCGTCGCCGACGGACCGGCGCCGCAGCCGCAGCATCCTGAGCTATCGGGTGCAGCATTCGCGGATGGCGCTCGGCGTGGGGATCGACCACGAGTTCGAGGGCGGCGGCGGCGATTGGCGCACCCGGATCGAGACGGGGGAGGATCGCGTCCGCCACCTGTTCCAGGGCACGGCGCGCCGCGGGCGCACGGTCCGACTGGTGAAGACCGCGGCCTACCATGCGTCGACCACGGCGGCCCTCTCGGAGATGGTGGATCGCTGCCAGCACACCCTCGAGAGCGCGGCCGTGGAGCCCGGCGAGGCGCGCTGGGAGCAGCAGCGGCGCTACCTCGACGATTTCTGGCGGCGCAGCGATGTGCGGGTGGAGGCCGAGCCCGGTGTGCAGCAGGCGATCCGCTGGAACCTGTTCCAGGTGGCGCAGGCGGCTGCTCGCGCGGACGGGCGCGGGATCCCCGCGAAGGGGCTCACCGGCTCCGGGTACGGCGGGCACTACTTCTGGGACTCCGAGGTCTACGTGATGCCGTTCCTCAGCTACACGAACCCGATCTGGGCGCGGAACGCCCTGCGCGCCAGGGAGCGGATGCTGCCGCAGGCACGGCAACGGGCCGTGATGTTGAACGAGGAGGGGGCGCTCTTCCCCTGGCGCACGATCAACGGCGAGGAGGCGAGCGCCTACTATGCGGCGGGCACGGCGCAGTACCACATCAACGCCGACATCACGTATGCACTCGCCCGCTATGTGGCGGCCACTGGCGACCTCGAGCTCCTGCTCGGCGGCGCGTGCGACATCGCGGTGGAGACGGCCCGGCTGTGGACCAGCCTGGGCTTCTGGCGCGCCGAGCCCGGCGGTGCGAGGCGGTTCCACATCCACGGCGTGACCGGCCCCGACGAGTACACGACCGTGGTCAACGACAACCTCTTCACGAACGTGATGGCGCGATTCAACCTGCGCTTCGCCGTCGAGGTGGTGCGCCGACTCGCCGATGAGGCGCCCGCGGTCTACGCGGAACTGATCGACCGCCTCGATCTCGAACCGGAGGAGGTCGACGCGTGGGCGGCGGCGGCGGAGGGCATGACGATCCCCTACTCGGAGGAGCGCGGCGTCCATCCGCAGGACGCCCACTTCCTCGATCAGGAGGTCTGGGACCTCGCCGCCACGCCGCCCGAGCAGAAGCCGCTCCTGCTGCACTTCCATCCGCTCGTGATCTACCGCTTCCAGGTGCTCAAACAGGCGGACGTCGTACTGGCGCTGCTGCTCGCGAGCGACGAGTTCGGCGCCGAGGAGAAGCGGCGCGACTTCGAGTACTACGACGCCCTCACCACCGGCGACTCGACGCTCTCGGCCATCGTGCAGTCGATCATCGCGGCCGAGGTCGGCTATCCCGAGCTCGCCTACCGCTACTTCGACCACGCCCTGCGGGTCGACCTCGACGACCTGCACCAGAATTCGTCGGACGGCGTGCACATCGCGTCGGCCGGGGGCGTCTGGATGATGCTCGTGCAGGGTTTCGCCGGGATGCGCGACGCGGGGCGGCGGCTGAGGTTCGACCCGCGCCTGCCCGATCACTGGGGTGCGCTCTCGTTCACCCTCGCCTGGCGTGGGAACCGCATCGCGGTGGAGCTGCGGCAGGATGCGATCCGCTTCGAACTCGTCGAGACCGGCACTGGCGCAGGTGCCGGCGGTGCCGCGGCTGATGCGGGCGCAGCGCCCGGCGCCGGTGCGAGTGACGACCCGGGTGACGGCGAGGTCTGGGGCCCG
>NZ_JBHSRW010000286.1:0-2584 GCF_042659205.1 Leucobacter soli | reverse complement strand
CTCGGGAATCTCGTCGTACGCGAACTGCCTGGGCCTGCCGAACATCGGCGCCTCGGCGGGCTTCGCGGACTCCTCGGGCTTCGCCGGGCCGGGCTTCGCACCGGGCTTCGGGCCGGGGGTGGGAGCTCCGGGCTTCGCACCGGGCTTCGGTGCGGCGGCCTTCTCGGATGCAGCACCCGAGTCTCCGGCCGACTTCGCGACGCCTTCCGCCTCGAGGGCGGCCTTCACCTTGCGCGCCACCGGGGGCGCGACTGCGGACGAGCTCGCCTTGACGAACTCGCCCATATCCTTCAGCTTGGCCAGAACGACCTTGCTGTCCACACCGAGCTCGGCAGCGATCTCGTGTACGCGTGGGTTTGCCACTTTTCTCCTGTCTGGGTTCACGCCAGACAGGCGAGAACCTTGTTTATCGGACGGGCCTCATCGTGAGCCGCTCATTAGTTGTCCATGAGTGTTTCTAGCCTGTTCTCTAAAGGGCCGGCATCGAACGAACCCGATGCCCTCAATGCGCGCGCGAAGGCTTCGCGCGACACTGCTCGTTTCAGACACTGCGCGGTGGGGTGCACCCACGCGCCGCGTCCGGGAAGCACCGCACGATCGTCCGGGATCAACCGGCCGTCCTGCAGCACGACTCGAAGCAACTCGTTGCGCGCCGCACGACGGCGGCACGCTACGCATGTCCGAAGCGCTTCCATCGTACCAGCTTCTCACGTCCTCTTCGCCCGCGCTCACAGCTTCGGGGGTGAACCGTCCCACCGCAGTTGCTCACTAGTCCCGGGCCGGACGCTCCCGCACCCCTCGTTACCGAGCGACTGCCGGAGCTGCGAACGCGAAAGAACGATCAAGCGCTCAATCATTCATGATCGAGTCCGGCTGGATATCTGCAATACGGACAGTCGCTGTCGCGCTAGTGAGCGCTCCACCGAATGCGCGAAGATCGATATCCGGACTCAATCATTCATGATCGAGTCCGGCTGGATATCGATCTTCGCGCCCGTCAGCTTGGCGGCGAGGCGAGCGTTCTGGCCCTCTTTGCCGATCGCCAGCGACAGCTGGAAGTCGGGGACGAGCGCACGAACCTGCTTGAGCTGCTCGTTCAGCATGAAGACATCGGTCACCTTCGCGGGCGAGAGAGCATTCGCGACGAAGGCCGGCAGCTCCGGCGAGTAGTCGACGATGTCGATCTTCTCCTCGCCCAGCTCGCTCATGACGGCCCGGACGCGGCGGCCCATCTCGCCGATGCAGGTGCCCTTCGCGTTGATGCCGGACTGGTTCGCGCGCACCGCGACCTTGGTGCGGTGGCCGGCCTCACGGGCGAGCGACACGATCTCGACGACGCCTGCAGCGAGCTCGGGCACCTCGAGCTCGAAGAGCCGGCGCACGAGGCCCGGATGCGTGCGCGACACGACGATCTGCGGCCCCTTCAGCCCCTTCGAGACGCTCGTCACGTACACCCGCAGGCGGGTGCCGTGCTTGTACTCCTCGCCGGGCACCTGCTCCTCGGGCGGCAGGATGGCCTCGAGCTCACCGAGGTCGACGTGCACCATGCGCGGGTTCGGCCCCTGCTGGACGATGCCGGAGAGGATGTGCCCCTCCTTGTCCTTGAACTGTCCCAGCACCGCATCGTCGCTGAGATCGCGCAGACGCTGGTTGATCACCTGCTTCGCCGCATTCGCGCCGATGCGGCCGAACTCCTCGGTATCCGCCACGGCCTCGCCGATCACTTCGCCGGCCTCGTTCAGCTCGGGCACGAGCACCGTGATGTCGCCGGTCTTCCGGTCGAGAGAGACGCGCACCTGGTCGTCGGCCGGCTCCGGATTGCCGATGTTCACCTCGTGCCTGATGTAGGCGGAGTGGATGGCCTGCTCGATGATCGTCGCGAGCTCCTCGAAGGGGATCTCCCGTTCGCGTTCCAGACCACGGAGCATGGCGAGGTCGATCTTCACGGTGGGCCTCCTTGTATTCAGCTGTCAGCTTCCGCCGCAGCGGATCGACTATCCAGATTAGCCTACGACGCCGACGAGTCCGACGCACGGGGCAGATGCACGGAGCTGACAAACGAAACCGACGCACGGAACCGATGCGCTTCGGCAGATGGCCGTCAGGGCAGGGCGACATGGATCGGCGTCACCCGACCGGCCTCGATCGCGAAGCCGCGCCCCGGCGGGAAGTCGGCTCGTCTGACTCGACCGAGGTCCTCCCGGAACGGCGTCTGCGCCTCGGCATCGTCCGGCTGCAGCGTCAGCCCCCAGCGGGGCTGCCGCAGCGCGGAGAACAGCTCCCATATCCCTCCCGCCGACCCCGTCTCCAGTTCGAACAGCACCAGGGTCCCCGACCGGCGCGCAGCCTTCGCCAGGGCGATCAGCTGCGGCAGCGCGGCGGTGCCCTCGGCGTCCGCTGCCCGTTCCACGACGACGAGACCGGGATGTTCCGGCACGGGCCCCTCCAGGACCGCTGCAGCGCGGGACTCCTCCCGCGGCCTCGCCACGCTCGGCAGCTCCGGATCTACCCGCGCGGGGGTGTCGATCGGCGCCGGCCGATCGACGGACACGGGCGAGGCATCGGCGAACAGTCCATCGCTCAG
>NZ_JBHSRW010000285.1:0-2602 GCF_042659205.1 Leucobacter soli | reverse complement strand
CGTCCGGCTGCGCGTGCGCTGGGCGTTCACGCGGTGCCGTTCTCCCGGGGTTCGGCGATGTCGAGCAGGATCTGCGCGACGATCTGCTCGGCGACGACGCCGTCGAACTCGGCCTCCGGCTCGAGCACGAGGCGATGCGCGAGGACGGCGGTCGCGAGCCCCCGCACGTCGTCGGGCACGACGAAGGCGCGCCCCTGCACCAGCGCCCAGGCCTGCGCGAGCCGCTGCAGGGCGAGCGCTCCGCGCACGCTCGCTCCCAGGCGCACCTCGGTCGCGTTCCGCGTCGCCTCGACCAGACGGGTGATGTACTCCGCGATGAGCGGGCTCACGAAGACCTGGGAGGCGAACTCCTGGATCTGCAGCAGCGTCCCCGTCGACATGACGGGCTGCACCTTGGGCTTGGCGGCCTGCTGCTGCAGTATGCGCCGCATCGCGGTGTCGTCCGGGTAGCCGATGCTGGTCTTGATCATGAAGCGATCGAGCTGCGCCTCGGGAAGCCGGTAGGTGCCCGCCTGCTCGACGGGATTCTGCGTCGCGATCACCAGGAACGGCGTACCCACCGGATGCGTCCGGCCGTCGACCGTGACCTGACGCTCCTCCATGACCTCGAGCAGCGCGGACTGCGTCTTCGGGCTCGCCCGGTTGATCTCGTCCGCCAGGACGACGTTCGCGAAGATCGGACCGGCGTGGAACTCGAACGCACCCTGCCGCTGGTCGTAGACGGTGACGCCGGTGACGTCGCCGGGCAGCAGGTCCGGGGTGAACTGGATGCGCGACGAGGTGCCCTGCGACACCAGCGCGAGCGTGCGCGCCAGCGCGGTCTTGCCGGTGCCCGGCACGTCTTCGAGCAGGACGTGCCCGCCCGCGATCTGCGTCGCGAGGACCAGCTCGACGACGCGCCGCTTGCCGTGGATGACCTGTTCCACGGCATCCGCCGCCGTACGCACGGAGTCTCCGGCCCAACCGGCGCGGTCGTCGGAGAGCGGGCTCGGCTCCGTCGGGGAGTGGTCGGTCGTCATGGGCATCCTTCGGTGTCGGATCGGAATGGGCGGGGGCCCGGTCGGCGTCGCGCTAGGGGCAGACCGGGATCGGCTGAGGGGGCGGGGGGTCGAAAGACGCGAAGGATCCGGTCCAGTCGATACCGAGCATCCCCGTCGCCTCGTCATAGGCGACCGTAGCAGCGCTCCGCGCGGCCGCCGAGACTCGCTCGCGGAGCGCGCTCTGCTCGACCGGAGTCGAGATGCATCCGCCGAGGTCGACGATTACCGGGGCGGGGGCGCCCGCGGGCACCACTTCGGCCCACTCGGAGGTCGCGCCGCCCTGCACCTGCCGGATGAACACGGTCTGCACCGAGCCGGGATCGAGCTCGGGGAAGGCCGACCCCGTGGGGCCGTTCGTACCGAGACGGTACTCCACGTCGAATCCCGGCCGGGGCGACGGCTCGGGCGGGACGACCTCGGTGTACCGGATCCGGGTGCCGGCCTCGATCTCAGGCACGGCCCCGATGGAATAGCTGAGCCCGGTGAGCGCCTCCGGGCGCCCGCCGACCCGGATCGTGCCGCTCTTCACCGCGGAGACGCCCCAGGTGTTGCTGACGCAGGCATCGACGTTCATGTTCTGGAAGAGGGTGCCGACCAACTCGATGGACGAGGTCGACGAGGTCGGAGTGCAGGCCCCGGCACTCGTCGCCCCGTAGAGCAGCGCGCCGCCGTAGTTCGACCGGCCCTCGATCCGAGCGGTCACGGTCGGCGAGAGCGGCGCGGACTCGAGGATGAGCGAGGTGACCTCGGGCAGGCCGCCGACCGCCGTCGTCCCGCTGGTCGTGCCGCCCGTGTTCGATTCGCCCGACGGATGCGGGAACCGGCTGTTCGCGACCGCCTGGTAGGCGACCGCGTCGCCCGCGCTCACGCGAGCGATCGTGGCCGTGCCCGAGGCTCCGGCGACGGTGGCCTGCTTCCTGCCGTTGATGAGGATGTCGATGCTGCCGGTCGACGAGTCGCTCGAGCTCACCTGGAACCTCACCGTGCCCTCGGAGACGGACTCCGCCGAGATCTGCTGCACGGCATCGACGGATGGCGCCTCGGGGAGCCGGAACGCCCAGGTGCGCACGGGCCCCGTCGGCGTCGACGCACCGACCCGGTTGACGGCGACCGCGCTGAACTGGTGCACCTCGCCCGCCTTCAGCCCGGAGACCTCGCACATGTGGCTGCCGCCGCTGGCCGAGCAGTCGGCGGGGACGGCCGCATCGCCCTCCATGATCCGGATCTCCTGCAGTTCGGGGTAGGCGTTCGCCGCCTCGCCGAGCACGACCTGGAGCCGCACCGAGGTCGCGGTGAACCCCACCGCCGAGATGCTCTGGGGTGCGCGGGGCAGACCACTCGCGTCGAGCGTGATCGTCCCCGTACCGGGACGATGCTGTGCGTCTTCGACGGTGAACGTCGCCTCGCAGGTGCCGCCCGGCCCCGTGCGGTCGGCCCATTCGACCGCGACCGAGTCCCCGTCTGCCAGGATCCGGCCGTACCGGCAGCCGGGGTCCTCGACGGAGCGCACCGCGAGCCCTCCGCCGCTCTTCCCCGCAAAGGGATCGATCTGGCCGGCGACT
>NZ_JBHSRW010000284.1:0-2631 GCF_042659205.1 Leucobacter soli | reverse complement strand
GCCGACCGGACCGGGCGGAGATCTGCGCCCCGCCCGGCTCCGGCTATGCCGCGA
Organism: Leucobacter soli; assembly: GCF_042659205.1. Taxonomy (NCBI): domain Bacteria; kingdom Bacillati; phylum Actinomycetota; class Actinomycetes; order Micrococcales; family Microbacteriaceae; genus Leucobacter; species Leucobacter soli. The sequence continues at coordinate 2,577 of NZ_JBHSRW010000284.1, read as the reverse complement.
CGAAGACCCCGCCGAGGAAGTCCGCGAGCTCCGACGCCCCCGCCGCGCTCAGCGGGAAGATCCCGGCGACGTAGTGGTCCGGCCGCACGAGCACGACCGCACCGTCGCGGCTCACGCCGCGCTCCGCGAAGATGTCGTGGCCGTCTCCGCGCCGCAGGTCGATCTCGCCGGCCGCGGCCGCGTAGATCTTCTCGTAGTCGGTCAGGCCGAACGGGCCGGATGCCGGCAGGAACAGGCGATCCGCGTCCTCGATGCGCACGTCGTGGTGCTGCTGCTGGTAGACGGCCTTGACGTCGAAGAACGCGTCGAGGTCGGCGCCCGCGGGGGTGAAGCGGCTGACCGGCGAAGCCGGGTTCGCGCGCATCCATTCCGCCCATTCGCCGAGCGCGGTGGCGTCGGCATCCGCGAAGGCGTAGATCCGGTACCGGCCGTCGGCGCGGTGGTGGTGGCCGAGATGCACGGGCACGCCGTCGGCGACGCGGGTCGTGATGACCGATTTGAAGCGCTTGCCGAGCGGGAATCCGGTCGCGAGATCCTGATGGGCGCCGGCGCCCTCCGCGCTCGCGGTCAGCATCGGGTGCTCGTACTGCGTCATGAAGCCCGCGGGGAACTCGGCGGTGCGCACGTAGAAGTCCTCGAGCTCGCCCGGGGTTTCGAACTCCTCGGGCTTCTTCGCCATGAGCGTCGACCACTCGCGGTCGAAGTCGATCAGGTTCTTCGAGGTGACCCAGCGCTCGTCGGAGTAGGTCTCGAGCAGCGACTCGGGGCTGCGGCCTTCGAGCACGTAGCCGAGCTTCCAGGCCAGGTTCCAGCCGTCCTGCATCGACACGTTCATGCCCTGGCCGGCCTTGGCGCTGTGGGTGTGGCAGGCGTCGCCCAGCAGGAAGACGCGAGGCTTGCCGTCGGGCGAGGTCGCCGCGTCGTCGAAGCGGTCGGTGAGGCGGTGCGCGACCTCGTACACGCTGTGCCACGGGGTGTCGCGCACATCGAGGGTGTAGGGGTGCAGGATCTCGTTCGCCTGCCGGATGATCTCCTCGAGCGGGGTGTCGCGCACCTTGCGGCCGTGCCGGTCGAAGCCGTGCTCGTCGGTCTCTCCGAGGTCGACGTAGATGCGGGCGAGGTGATTGCCCTCGCGGGGGATGTGCAGGATGCTGCCCGCCTCGGAGTGGATGATGCACTTCTTGCGGTAGTCCGGGAAGTCGGTGACGGCGAGCACGTCCATGACCCCCCAGGCGTGCAGGGAGCTGGATCCTGCGAGCGATCCGCCGATGGCGCGGCGCACGCTCGACCGCGCACCGTCGGCGCCGACCACGTACTTCGCGCGCACGACGCGGGTCTCGCCTCCGTCGGCGCCTTCGACGGTGTTGATCCCGGCGCCGCTGAAGCCGGAGACGCGGCGCAGCGTCACCGCGACCGGGTAGTCGCCCTCGCCCACCTCGAGCCCCAGGAACTCCCAGCCGTAGTCGACGTCGCCGCGGGCCGGACCGCGTCGGGCGTACTCGGCGAAGTAGTCGATGACGCGGGCCTGGTTGACGATCAGATGCGGGAACTCGCTGATGCCGCTCGGGTCGTCGTGAGTGATGGAGCTGCGGACGATGCCGGCGGGGTTCTCGGGGTCGGGCGTCCAGAAGTCGGTCTCGGCGATCTGGTAGGCCTCGTGAATGATCTCCTGGGCGAACCCGAAGGCCTGGAAGGTCTCGACGCTGCGCGCCTGGATGCCGTCCGCCTGGCCGAGCACGAGGCGGCCGTCGCGGCGCTCGACGATGCGGGTGGTGACGTTCGGGAAGTGCGACAGCTGCGCGTGAGCGGCGATGCCGGCGGGGCCGGAGCCGACGATGAGCACGTCGATCTCGTCGGGCAGCTCTTCCGGGCGGTCGAGCCCCACGCCGGCGGCCGGGAAGACCCGCGGATCGGTCGAGACGTACCCGTGGTGGTGGAACTGCACGGCTTCTCCTTCACTACGCTGTGTGTCGGGGCGTCATCCGGTGCGGGATCGCCCGATCCAGTCATGCGTGTTCAATAGTTGAACTTTAAGTTTGAATACTGCACAATGATTGTACGCTCGCGACGCGCGAGTGACAAGACCGACCAGCCGTACGGCCTGCCGGCGGCATCGCGCGACGGGCATCGACCACACCCCACGAAGGAGCGCAGGATCATGACCGGCCCGATCTCACCATCCGGCACCGCGGGCTCGCAGACGCTGGCGCGAGGCCTGCGCGCCCTCGACATCCTCGCCGAGGCCGACGGTCCGCTCTCGATCGCCGACCTCGCCGAGCGCCTCGGCGTGCATCGCTCCAACGCCTACCGGCTGCTCCGCACCCTCGAGGAGCACCGCTACGTCGTCCGCGACGAGCTCGGCCTGATCCGGCTCGGCCCGCGGCTCGCGGCGCTGGCCCGCGGCGTCTCCCCCGCGCTCCAGTCGGCGGCGCTTCCCGTGCTCACCGAGTTCGCGAACGAGGTCGGCATGACCGCCTTCATCGCCGTGCTCGATCTCGACGACGTCGTGACCCTGATCAGCGTCGAGCCGACACGCGCGCACCCCGCGGTCGCGCAGCGCCCGGGCGCCCGGCACCC
>NZ_JBHSRW010000283.1:0-2638 GCF_042659205.1 Leucobacter soli | reverse complement strand
CGCTGCGGCCTCGGCCGGCCGGCCTCAGCGGCCCAGCTTCTCGCGCAGCACGCGCACGCCCGCGCGCCAGTACCTCGTGATCGTGCCGATCCGCTCGCCGCGGTAGGCGGACTGCACGGCCGGTATCAGGCGCTTCACGAGCGGCGTGAGCGCGTAATGCTCCTCCTGCGCCCGCGCGCGGATCACCAGCATGCCGGCGTCGACGCCGGGGCCGCAGATGTCGCCGTCTCCGATCGCGCGGAACCAGAAGGCGTCCTCGCCGTCGGCGAGGCCCTGCCAGTCGCGTTCGGCGTCGACGAACACGAGGCCGGCGGCGCCGTCGATGATCCGGTACCGTCCCGTGCCGGGAGAGGCGACGATGCGATCGACGTGCGGGCCGGGGTACTGGATGACGAGGGTGCTCCACTCCTGGCCGGCGAGCGCCGCCTCGCGCTCCGCGCGGATCGCGTCGAGATCCAGCGAGAACTCGCGTCCCGAGTACTCGAGCAGATGGTAGGCGAAGAGCGGCGGCGTCGTGTCGCCGGGCGTGAGGTTCGAGTGCGCCGAGGAGCCGCTGATGCGGGGGTTGAGCTCGCCGAGATAGACCTCGCCGGTGTCGGTGTCGAGCAGGATGCTGACCTCGAGGATGCCGCGGTAGCCCTCCTCGGCCAGCCGCCCGCAGAAGCGCTCGATCAGCGAGCCGATGCGGTGGCGGGTGCCGTCGTCGACGAGCCCCGGGTACATCTCGCTGCCCGACCAGCCGCCGCGATACGCGGTCAGTTCGGGATGCCCGGTGATCTCGCGCAGCACGGGTCCCACGACGGTGCCGGCGCGGGTGATGACCGCTTCCGCGGCGAGCGGCAGATGCTCGATGTGGCGCATGGCCTTGATCCGGGGCCCCACGATCTCGTTCGCGATCCGATCGAAGTCGGTTTTCGACGCGACGAAGTAGGTGGTGCGTCCCGAGTCGCCGTAGGCGAGCTGGATCACGAGCCGTTCGCCGAGGCCGGCCTGCTCCGCCTGGGCGCGCAGGTCCTCCCAACCGGTGATCGTGGTGAGCAGGTTCGGCACGCTCGCCGCACCGGCCTCGTCGCCGAGCTGCGTCGTCACGATCTTCGAATCGAGGCGGGTCCGCAGCGCGACGCTCGGCATGATGAGGTCGTAGCCGAGCTGCGCGCACAGCCGTTCGGAGGTCTCGTCGAACATGGCGAGCACGATCTGGGGCCGGTATCCGGCGGGCGTGCGGCTGGCGATGTAGGCCTGCACCTGGTCGTTGCCGAGCAGCCAGTTCGCGACGTTGACGTTGCCGCGCGGCTCGATGGCCGGGATGTTCGTCGGGGTGAAGGACCTCGGATGCGCGCCGTCCCAGCTGTCGCTCAGCGTGACGTAGTGGAAGCCGCCGACCCAGCGGTCGAGCCCGACGAGGTTGGTCGCGCTGCGGCTGAGGTAGAAGACGGGCTGCGGCGAGTCGCGCAGATGCGCCCGGATCTCGGCGGCCGTGACGAGCGGCGCGGCGGGTTCGGGGGAGCGGGGATCCGATGCGGGGGGCGCCGTGGTCATGGTTCGAGCGTAGCCGAGGTCGGGCGGTAGAATCGGGGTATGAGTACGGGCGTCGCGGTTTCGGGGGCGCGTGGGCGCTTGGGCTCGCTGGTGTGCGAGGTCGTCGGGGAGCATCCCGCGTTCGAGCTGGTCGCTCAGCTCGGCCGCTCCTCCGGACCGGACGCCGGCACCGGCGCCGGGATCCTCGTCGATGTCAGCCACCCCGAAGCGTCGCCGGCCATCGTCGAGCGCGCGCTCCGCGCGGGTCAGCGCGTCGTCGTCGGGACGAGCGGCTGGTCCGAGGCGAGACTCGCCGGGCTGCAGTCCCTCATCGAGGAGCTGGACTCGGGCGGCGATGCGGCGACGGCGGTCGTCATCCCGAACTTCTCGCTGGGGTCGGTGCTCGGAACGGTGCTCGCCCGGGTCGCCGCGCCCTATTTCGACAGCGTCGAGATCGTCGAAGCCCACCACGACGCCAAGGTCGACTCTCCGAGCGGAACCGCGGTCCGTACGGCCGAGCTGATCGCCGATGCGCGTGCCGGTGAGCCGGTCTCGGCGCCGTACGCGGAGCAGCGCGCGCGCGGCGAGTCGATCCGGGGGATCCCGGTGCACAGCCTGCGCATGCGCGGCGTGATCGCGAAGCAGGAGGTCCGCTTCGGCGGCACGGGGGAGGCGCTCACGGTCACGCACGACACCCACTCACCCGACGCCTACCGCGCCGGCATCCGCGCCGCGCTGGAGGCCGCGAGGGATGCCACGGGGTTGATCGTCGGCCTGGATCGCGTGCTCGGATTGCGTGCGCCGTGAACGCTCGGACCCGCTCCATCCTCGGGGTCGCGATCATCGCGGCGGTCCTCGTGCTCTACTTCGCGCTCACCGGGGTGCGCGCGGTGGCCCTGCTCGCCTCGGGTACCCCGCTCGCGGTCACCATGGGGCTCGCGCTGCTCGTCCTGCCGCTGATCGGAGTCTGGGCGCTGGTGCGGGAACTCCTCTTCGGCGCGCGATCGACGGCGCTGGTCGACCGTCTCGACGCCGAAGGAGGCCTGCCGGCCGATCTGGGCGACGCCGGCCCGACGGGCAAGGCGGATCGGGCGGTCGCGGACGCGGCGTTCCCCCGGTA
>NZ_JBHSRW010000282.1:0-2647 GCF_042659205.1 Leucobacter soli | reverse complement strand
CGCGTGCTCGGCGGCGGCATCGTGCCCGGGGCCGCGGTGCTCTTCTCCGGCGAGCCGGGCGTCGGCAAGTCCACGCTGCTGCTCGACGTGGCCGCGCGGATCGCGGCGCTCGGCGGGCGGGTGCTCTACGCGAGCGGCGAGGAGTCGACCGGGCAGATCCGCATGCGCGCCGAGAGGACCGGTGCGCTCCACGACACGCTGTTCCTCGCGAGCGAGAACGATCTCGGCACCGTGCTCGGCCACATCGATGCGGTCGAACCCGACCTGCTGATCGTGGACTCCGTGCAGACCCTCGCCAGCGACCAGGTCGAGGGCGGCGCCGGGGGTCCTGCGCAGGTGCGCGAGGTGGCGAGCGCGCTGATCCGCGTCGCGAAGGATCGGGGCCTGCCCGTGGTGCTGGTGGGGCACGTGACGAAGGACGGGTCGGTGGCGGGTCCGCGGCTGCTCGAGCACCTGGTCGACGTGGTCTGCCATTTCGAGGGGGACCGGCAGACCGCGCTGCGGTTCCTCCGCTCGCTGAAGAACCGCTTCGGGCCGACCGATGAGATCGGGTGCTTCGAGATGACCGGAGAGGGCATCGCCGAGGTGCCGGATCCGTCGGGGCTCTTCCTGAGTCGAGCCGCCGAGCCGGTCAGCGGCACCTGCACCACGGTCGCGATGGAGGGCCGCCGCGCGCTGCCGGTCGAGGTGCAGGCGCTCGTCGCCTCGAGCGCCACGCCGAACCCCCGCCGGGTGACGAGCGGGGTGGACTCGGCCCGCGTCGCGATGATCCTGGCCGTGCTGGAGCGACGCGCGGGGGCGCGCCTCCACGACAAGGACGTGTACGTGTCGACGGTCGGCGGGGTGCGCCTCGTCGAACCGGCGGCGGACCTCGCGATCGCGCTGGCCGTGCTCTCGGCGATCTCGGATCGGCCGCTGCCGCACGACCTCGCCGCGGTCGGCGAGCTGAGTCTGGCCGGCGAGATCCGCCCGGTGGTCGGCGGATCGCAACGGGCCGGCGAAGCGCAACGGCTGGGCTACCGCACGCTGATCGATGCCGAGGCCGGCAGCCTGCACCGGGCGAACGAGCTCGCGCTGGGGCAGCGGTGAGCGAGGGGCGGGGTGCGCACCCCGGTGTGGAGGATCACGCGCGAAGCCGGGGCTAGAATGAGGGTTTGTGAGTAACAACACGGTAGACGTCGCACTCATCGGCGGCGGCATCATGAGCGCCACCCTCGGAACGCTCCTCAAGCAGGTTCAGCCCGACTGGTCGATCGAGATCATCGAATCCCGCGGCCAGGTCGCGACCGAGTCGAGCAACGCCTGGAACAACGCGGGCACCGGCCATGCCGCGCTCTGCGAGCTCAACTACATGCCCGAGGGCGCCGACGGCAGCCTCAGCGCGGACAAGGCGATCGCCATCAACGAGCAGTTCCAGCTGTCCCGCCAGTGGTGGGCGGCGCTCGTGCGCGAGGGCGTGCTGGGCGATCCTGCAGGCTTCATCAACCCGACTCCGCACATGACGTTCGTGCGGGGCGAGCAGAACATCGACTACCTGCGCCGCCGCTACGAGCTGCTCAAGGATCAGCCGCTGTTCGCCGACATGGAGTTCAGCGACGACCCGCAGCAGATCGCCGAGTGGGCGCCGCTGCTCATCGAGCGCCGCTCGAAGGGAGAGTCGTTCGCCGCGACCCGCGCAGTGAGCGGCACCGACGTCGACTTCGGCGCGATCACCCGTCGACTGATCGGCAACCTGGTCGCCCAGGGCGCCGGCCTGCGCCTCGGACAGCGGGCCACGAACCTGACACGTCGAGCCGACGGCGACTGGGACATCGACCTGAGCGCCGGCCTCGGCTATGGCAAGACCCGGATCAGCGCGCGCTTCGTCTTCGTCGGCGCCGGTGGCGGCGCGCTCGACCTCCTGCAGGCCTCCGGCATCCCCGAGATCAAGGGCTACGGCGGATTCCCGATCAGCGGCAAGTTCTTGCGCTGCGACAACCCCGAGGTGGTGGAGCTCCACCGCGCCAAGGTCTACGGCAAGGCGGCCGTCGGCGCACCCCCGATGTCGGTCCCGCACCTCGACACCCGCATCGTCGACGGCAAGGCGAGCCTGCTCTTCGGGCCCTACGCCGGCTTCAGCCCCAACTTCCTCAAGCACGGCTCCTGGTGGGATCTTCCGGGCTCGATCCGTACGCACAACCTGAGCCCGATGGTCAAGGTCGGCCTCAGCGAATTCTCGCTCGAGAAGTACCTGCTCGGAGAAGTGTTCGCGAGCCGCGAGAAGCAGTTCGCGGCCCTCCGGGAGTACATGCCCTCCGCGCGCGCGGAGGACTGGCGGATGATCACCGCCGGGCAGCGCGTGCAGGTGATGAAGAAGGATCCGCAGAAGGGCGGCGTCCTCCAGTTCGGCACCGAGGTCATCACCAGTGCGGACGGCTCGATCTCGGGCCTCCTCGGCGCATCCCCGGGTGCATCGACCGCCGTCCACGCGATGCTCGACATCATGGAGAAGTGTTTCCCCGACGAGTTCGCGCAGCGCTGGAAGGACGAGATCGTCACGCGGATCCCCGCCTACGGCGTCGGCCTCAACGGCGACGCCGAGGCGGCGGCCGCCTCGCTGGCCGACACCGCTGAGGCGCTCGGCCTCACCGGCGCCGCCGTCCCGGCC
>NZ_JBHSRW010000281.1:0-2675 GCF_042659205.1 Leucobacter soli | reverse complement strand
GGCGAACGAGAGCTCCGCGGCCGCGGCGCGATCGATCACCACGACGGCGCGCGGGTGCAGCTGCAGCGCACTCGCCGGGCATCGGCTGGAGACCGGTCCTTCGATCATCTGCGCGACCGCCCGCGCCTTGCTCGCGCCCTGGGCGACGAGCAGCAGCTCTTCGGCGTCGAGGATCGTGCCGACCCCCTGCGTCACGCTGCGCGTCGGCACCTGCTCCACCGTGCCGAAGAAGCGCGCGTTGTCGGCCCGGGTGGCCGGCGCGAGCACCGTGACGCGGGTCCGGGAGGCGAGTGGCGAGCCGGGCTCGTTGAATCCGATGTGCCCGTTGCCGCCGATCCCGAGCAGCTGGATGTCGATGCCGCCGGCCGCCTCGATCGCGGCCTCGTAGGCGGCGCATCCCGCGTCGAGGTCGTCGGCCAGACCGTCGGGGATGCGGACGCGCGCCGGGTCGAGGCCGAGCGGCTCGGTGACGACGCGCCGGATCACCTCGTGGTAGCTCTCGGGATGATCGGCGGCGAGACCGACGTATTCGTCGAGCGCGAAGGCGTCGATGCCGCCGAAATCGAGTTCTCCCGCGCGCACGAGCGCCGCGAGCTCCCGATAGGTGCCGAGGGGCGAGGATCCGGTGGCGACGCCGATCGTGACGCTCCCGCCCGGCTCGCGTCGACGTCGGATCGCCTGCGCGATCCGTGCGGCCGACGCCCGGGCCACCTCGTCGGGGGTCTCGACGATGAGCACCTCCACGGGCGGCCTCAGTTCAGTCGCTCGCCGGAGTCGGCGTCGAAGAGGTGCAGATGGGCAGGGTTCGGCACGAGCACGACCGTCTCGCCGGCGGCGGGATGAATGCGGCCGTCGACCCGGGCGACGAAGTCGACGCGCTCGCCGCCGCTGCCGCTGCCGTCGATGTGCCCGTAGAGGTAGCCGTCGGCTCCGAGCTCCTCGACGAGGTCGATCCGCACGGCGAGGCCGGGCTCACCCGGGGCTGCGACCGAGAGATCCTCCGGGCGGACGCCGACGGTGACTGCGCGGGATCCGGCACCGGCGACCGCGACGGGCACCCGGAGCGAACCGATCGCGACGCCATCTGCCGCGAGGTCGGTCGCGAAGAGGTTCATGGCGGGCGAGCCGATGAAGCCTGCGACGAAGACGTTCGTCGGGGTCTCGTAGAGGTCGCGCGGCGTGCCGACCTGCTGCAGCACGCCGTCCTTGAGCACCGCGATGCGGTCGCCCATGGTCAGCGCCTCGGTCTGGTCATGGGTCACGTACACGGTGGTGACGCCGAGGCGGCGCTGCAGCGACGCGATCTGCGTGCGGGTCTGCACGCGCAGCTTCGCATCGAGGTTCGAGAGCGGCTCGTCCATGAGGAAGACCTGCGGCTGACGGACGATGGCGCGCCCCATGGCGACGCGCTGGCGCTGGCCTCCGGAGAGCGCCTTCGGCTTGCGGTCGAGATACTCCTCGAGATCGAGCAGCTTGGCGGCCTCGAGCACGCGCACGGTCCGCTCCTCCTTGCCGACGCCGGCGATCTTCAGCGCGAACCCCATGTTCTCGGCCACGGTCATATGGGGGTAGAGCGCGTAGTTCTGGAAGACCATCGCGATATCGCGATCCTTGGGCGGCACGTTCGTGACCTCCGTGTCGCCGATCAGGATCCTGCCCCCGTCGATCTCCTCGAGACCCGCGAGCATGCGCAGCGTGGTGGATTTGCCGCAGCCTGAGGGCCCGACGAGGACGAGGAACTCGCCGTCGCCGATCTCGAGGCTGAGGTCGGCGACCGCCGGGCGGGCGGTGCCCGGGTAGACGCGCGAAATGCCGTCGAACGTGACCGATGCCATGATTCTCCTTCACCGGCAGGTACGTGCCGGACGATCCGTTGTGAAAGACGGTCGCCGTCCCGGCCACCGCGACCCTCCGTCGGGTCGAGGTCAGCGTAACACGGCGGTTCCCGCGTCCTTCGGGGTGTCCCGAACTCGCATAGCATGGTTCATCAACGTGCGATCGTCGCCCGGTCGTCGCCGGTCGGGGTCGCCGTGCGGCCCTGTTCCGTCGCCCGCCGCCCTGCTCGAGGAAGAACACCCATGACGCCAACGCAACCGATCGTCTCCGATGCGAAGCGCGCTGCCCGGATCGGCATGGACATCGGCGGGTCGAAGATCGCCGCGGTCTCCCTCGACGAGGACGCCCGGATCGAGGCCGAGGCGACGCTGCCGGTCGCGATGGGTGCGGCAGGGGTCCTCGACACCGCCGCCGGTCTCGTCGCCGAGCTCGCCGAGCGCACCGGGCGGGCGCCGAGCGATTTCGCATCGCTCGGGGTCGGCGTACCGGGGCAGGTGCAGCGCCCGCGCGGCACCGTGCGGCACGCCTACAATCTCGAAATCGAGGAGATGGAGCTCGGCGAACTGCTCTCGGCGCGGACCGGGATCCCGGTCTCGGTCGACAACGACGTGACGGCCGCATCGATCGGCGCGGCGCATCTGATGGGGCTCGACGGCACGATCGCCTATCTGAATCTCGGCACGGGGCTCGCGGCCGGCATCATCATCGACGGGCGGGCCCGGCGCGGCGCGAACGGCGTGGCCGGCGAGATCGGGCACCTCCCGATCGATCCGCTCGGGCGGCCCTGCAATTGCGGCCAGGTCGGCTGCCTCGAGACCGTTGCCGGAGGGATGGCGCTG
>NZ_JBHSRW010000280.1:0-2682 GCF_042659205.1 Leucobacter soli | reverse complement strand
CAGCGGCGCCCGCAGCAGCGCCCGCAGCACCGGCACCGCGACGATGCCCGCGCGCGCGCCTCTCCGGACGTTCGACGACCTCGCCTGTCGGCAGTGCGAGCAGCACCATGCCGAGCAGCACGATCACCTGGATCCACCACACGGTGACCCCGCTGAAGCTCGTGCCCTCGAGTGCCTCCGTCGTATTCGCCGGCGTCTCGCTTTCATCGGCGACATCGCCCTGCAGCCGCCACAGGAGGCCGTGGTCGGTCTGCCCGGCGCTGGTCAGCGCGGTGCTCTGGTCGAGCGCCGCCTGCAGCTCCGCGCGCTCCGCCGAGTCGCCGGCCTCGCGCAGCACGACGAACCCGACTCCGCGTTCGGCGAGCGCCGTCTGCAGCCCGACGTCGTTTCCCGTCGAGGCGAGCTTGCCCACGAGGTCCGCGATCCAACGGTCCTGCTCCGTGGCCTCGGGGACGCGGTCGGCCGTGCGCAACCGGTCGAGTCGCACGCCCGGGCCGATGATCAGCTCCGCCCGGACCCGGTCCTCCCCGAGAGTCGTGAGGGAGAGGGTCCGCGTCTCCGGGTCGATCGAACCGGCCGCCTGCACGATCGCGGGCATCTGGTCGTCGCCGGGTCGCAGCTCGGTCTGGGCGGTCGCGAGACGGACGGCCAGCGGGGCGACGGCGATGAGGGCCGCGACGAGGGCGACCGCGACGATCGGGGCGGCAGCCCGCGCGAGCACGGTGCAGCCGACGGCGGCGAGGCTCAGCACGCCGATCCAGTAGAGGGAGAGACCGGATCCGGTCCAGACGGCGACGGCCTCGGGTCCTTCGCCGACGAGCCGCAGTTGCGCGGAGGCCAATGCCGTGAGCAGCCCGAGCCCGCCGATCAGCGCGCTCGTGACCGTGACGAAGACTCGGCCGGTGAACAGTCCGAGGGCGGCGAGCAGAACGATCGGCAGCAGGAGCACGCCGACGAGCAGGGTGGCCGGCGCATCGCCGAGGCCGATCGCATCGAGGATGGGCGCCCAGCCAGCAAGGCCGAACTCCGGGAAGCCGAGCATCGAGTGCCAGACGGTGCCGGGGCGGAAGACGGGGGTGAGGCCGGGATCGATCACGAGGTCGAGCGCACGGCCGCCGATCAGGGCGACGAGTTTCGGCGCGAAGAGCGCGAGCGGGGCGATCGCGGTCGTGAGCACGCGGGTGATGCCGCGCAGAGAGCTCACGAGGCCGACGACGAAGACGACGGCCGCGGCGGGGATGAGGACGGGCGCGCAGGCGAGCGCGACGGCGGCCAGCAGGGAAGCCGATCCCGCCCAGCTCCAGGATTCCCGGCAGCGGGAGGCGGCGAGCAGCAGCCAGGGCAGCACGACGGCGAGGATCACGGTCGGCAGGCGGCCGGCGCCGAGCGAGCCGAGGAGCACGGGGCTGAGCGCCCAGCCGAGACCGATCAGTGCGCGCCCGGCCTTCGACTCGGTGAGCTGCGCGCCCCAGATCCATCCGCCGAGCGTCGCGAGCGGGATCGCGACGATGAGCAGCAGCACGACCGCGTGCGACGGATTCCAGAAGGTCAGCGTGCCGAGCAGCGCGAGCACCCAGGCGAACGGGTCGGCCGGCACCCCGCTCTGAGTGAGAGTGTTCCGCCACAGCTCGCCGAGGGGGCTGAGCGGTGCGAGCGCTCCGCCGCTGAGGCCGGTGCGCGGGATCGCCCACCAGGTCAGCGCGACGGCGACGACGATCGCGGCGACGAGGGTGGCGAGGCCGCCGGTCGACACGAAATGCAGCTCCCGCGTCTGCCGGCCCTGCGCCGCGAGCAGGGCTTCCCGGTCGATCATCCGCGTCGTGCGGACGGTCTTGGGGTCGACGCGCAACGGTCGTACGGCGCTCCAGCCCGCGGTGTCGGCCGCGGCGATCCGTCTCCGCGAGGAGACGATCGACCCCGGGGTGAAGAAGACGCGGAGCGCCGCCGCGAACTCGCCGAGCATCTGGCCGGGCTGCTCGCGGATCAGTGCCCAGAGCACGCGCGCGACGGCGACGAGCGGGAGCCCGAGCCACATGAAGAACGCGAAGAAGGCCGGCGCGTAGGCGATCCGCCGGTGCAGGTGAGCGGTGCGGCCCTGACGGTGCGCGGTGCGCATGACCGCGCGCGAGCGATCGATGCGGGGGCCGGCCACGCCCGAGCGGGCGAAGCGGATCCGCGAGGCGGGCGCCACGACGACACGGTACCCGGCGAGCCGGGCCCGAACGCTGAGGTCGAGGCCGTCGTCGAACACGGGGAGCGCCGGATCGAAGCCGTTCAGCCGCTCCCAGATGTCGCGGCGGACGAGCAGGCCGACCGGGCCGACGCCCAGTACGTCCTGCAGGTGGTCGTACTGCTGCTGGTCGAGCTCCTGCCTGCGCAGCAGCCAGCGGTCACCGCGAGTCGTGAGGCTCTGGCCGAGCTCGATGATGCGTTCCGGTCGATCCCAGTCGACGAGCTTGGGGCCCGCGAGCACGACCGAGGGCGCGCGCTGCACGGTCTCGAGGATCCGCTCGAGCGCGTCGGGCTCGGGCGCCGAGTCCTCGGTGAGCAGCCAGAGCCACTCCTGGACGGCCGGGGCCGCATCGACCGCGGTATCGACTGCCGCGGGAACCGACGAGCCGACCGCCGCATCATCGGCGGTGCCGCTCGCCGATCCCCCGGCCTGCTGCGAGGCGAGTGCGG
>NZ_JBHSRW010000279.1:0-2682 GCF_042659205.1 Leucobacter soli | reverse complement strand
CCCCGAGCCGGCTGCCCGGACCGCCTGCTGCACCTCCGCGAGGTCGGTGCCGAGCATCCGCGCGAGCTCGCGCGCGTACCCGGGCCGGAGCGCGGGATCCTTGATCTCGGCGATGATCGGGGCGGCCTCGCGCAGCGCCGAGACCCGCCCCTCGACGCTGTTCAGATCGAAGCGGCCGACGGCCTGCCGCAGCGCGAACTCGAAGAGCGGCACCTTGCGGCTGAAGATCTCGCGCACGGCCTCGTCCCCGCGATGCAGGCGGAGGTCTGCGGGATCGAGCCCGTCGGGCGCGACGGCGACGTAGGTCTGCGCGGTGAAGCGCCGCTCTTCGCTGAACGCGCGCAGGGCGGCTTTCTGCCCGGCCTCGTCGGGGTCGAAGGTGAAGATCACCTCGGCGGCCGCGTCATCCCCCATGATCCGGCGCAGCACCGAGATGTGGTCCTTGCCGAACGCCGTGCCGCAGGTGGCTACCGCCGCTTCCTCCCCCGCCAGGTGGCAGGCCATCACATCGGTGTAGCCCTCGACGACGACCGCGCGTCGGCCCCGAGAGATCGCCTTCTTCGCGAGGTCGAGCCCGTAGAGCACCTGGGCCTTGTGATAGACCGGGGTCTCAGGGGTGTTCAGATACTTCGGGCCGTTGTCGTCCTCGTAGAGCTTGCGGGCGCCGAAGCCGATGGTCTGCCCGCTGGTGTCGCGGATCGGCCAGATCACCCGGCCGCGGAACCGGTCGTAGACGCCGCGCTGGCCCTCGGAGACAAGACCGGCTGCCGTGAGCTCCTGACGGTTGTAGCCCTGCGCGGTGAGGTGCTTCGACAGCCCGTCCCAGCCGCGCGGCGCGTAGCCGACGCCGAAGGTCTCGCACGCCGCCTGATCGAAGCCGCGCTCGGTGAGGAAGGTTCGCGCGGTCGCGCCCTCCTCGCCGGCGAGGTGCTGCACGAAGTACGCGGCGGCGGCCTGGTTCGCCGCGAGCAGCCGCACCCGGTTGGGCCCGTCCTGCTGCCGACGGTCGCCGCCCTCCTCGTAGGTGAGCACGTAGTTGATGCGGGCCGCGAGCCGCTCGACCGACTCCGTGAACGTGAGGTGGTCCATCCGCTGGAGGAAGCTGATCGCGTCGCCCGACTCGCCGCAGCCGAAGCAGTGGTAGTAGCCGAGCCCGGGGCGCACGTGGAAGCTCGGGCTGCGCTCGTCGTGGAACGGGCAGAGGCCCTTCATCGAGTCGACGCCGGCCGATTTCAGCGCCACGTAGTCCCCCACCAGGTCCGCCAGATTCGTGCGCTGCTTCACCTCTTCGATGTCAGTAGCTTTGATCCGGCCGGCCATAGCGGAAGTCTAGACCAGCGGCACGGCGCAGAGCCGGTCGTACCAGGCGATCGCGCCCTGGTCGGTGAGCGAGGCCACCTGGTCGACCACGGCGCGTCGCGCATCCGCCTCACTGCGTGCGGCGCGATAGTCCGCGGCGAACGCGGGTTCGAGGTCGGATCCTTCGCTCGCCCAGAGCGTCTCGAGCAGCTCGGCGAGCAGATTCCGCTGCCGGCGGTAGATCGGCTGCCGGCGATCGATCTCCATGACGTATGCGGCGACGATGCCCTTCAGCACGGCGATCTCGGCGCGCACCTCGCGCGGCACGACGACGTCGGCCCCGTAGCGGGCGAGCGGCCGACCGGCGGCGGCATCGATCGTGGCCGCGATCGCCGCTCGGGCGAAGCGGCCGATCATGGCGCTCGTGAAGTTCTTCAGCTGGGCGAGGTCGCGGCGCGAGCCCTCCCACCGCGTCAGCCAGGTGGGTGCGGCCGCGATGCGTTCGTACGCCTCGGCGAGCTCCGCCTCGGCGAAGGACTCCCCGGCCCAGGCGGCGACCGCTCGGATCAGCGTCGCGTGTCCCGCGCGTGCCGTGAGCAGCTCGGGATCGATGAAGCCGCCCACGACCGCGTCCTCGAAGTCGTGCACCGAGTAGGCCATGTCGTCGCTGAGATCCATGACCTGCGCCTCGACGCACTTCCGCCGCCCGTCGGCGCCCTCGCGGAGCCACGCGAACACGGGCGCGTCGTCGTCGAAGTAGCCGAACTTGACGCTGCCCGCTGCGGCCTCCGCGAGCGGCCATGGGTACTTGCAACTCGCGTCGAGCGTGGCACGGGTCAGGTTCAGGCCGACGCTGTTCCCCGCGCGGTCGAAGCGCTTCGGCTCGAGCCGGGCGAGGATCCGCAGGGTCTGCGCGTTGCCCTCGAAGCCCCCGAAGTCGACCATCCAGGCGTTGAGCGCGCGCTCCCCGTTGTGCCCGAAGGGCGGGTGCCCGAGGTCGTGCGCGAGGCACGCCGTGTCGACGACGTCCTGCGCGAGCCCGAGCGAGACCGCGAGCTCGCGTCCGATCTGCGCGACCTCGAGCGAATGGGTCAGCCGGTTGCGGGCGAAGTCGATGCCGGCGGTGGGGCTGAGCACCTGGGTCTTCGCGGCGAGCCGCCGCCAACCGCTCGAGTGCAGGACGCGTGCGCGGTCCCGCGCGAAGTCGCTGCGGTGGCCGGAGTGGTGCTCGGGAACGAGCCGCTCGACGTCGTGCTCGGTGTAGCCGGGCGGCAGCACGGATTGCGGATCAGCCACCGTCGACCCCGGCGCCGATGCGCTCGGCCTCCGCCATCTCGGCGAAGTCGACGCCGTCGCTCGTCCGGCTGTTCAGCCAGCCGTCGG
>NZ_JBHSRW010000278.1:0-2695 GCF_042659205.1 Leucobacter soli | reverse complement strand
CGAGCGGCCGACAGACGACCGAGGCCGAGGAGCTGCGCGCGCACGATCTGCGGCGGCTCGCCGATGAACGGAGCGGTGCACTGCTCCGGGAGTCCGGGCTCGACACCCCGGAGGACCGCGACGACGTGCTCGAGGCGCTGGGGACCATGCGGATCCGCGAGGCCCGCACCCAGCTGCGGACCGGCCTGCTGCTCACCGCGCAGATGCGCGGGATCATCGCCGAGGCGCTCCCTTCGCTGCTGCGCGGAGAGCCGGTCCTGCTCGTCGGCGAGACCGGCGGTGCCAAGACCGCGCTCGCCGAGCATCTCTCGCTGCACGGCATCGGTGCGGAGCCCGAGCTGGTCTCCGGCTACGGCGACATCACCGGCGCCCAGCTGATCGGCACCCATGAGCTGCGCGCCGAGGGCGGCGCGCCCGTGAGCGCATTCGTCCCGGGACCGCTGCTGCGCGCCATGACGGAGGGCCGGCCGTTGATCCTCGACGAGATCAACGCGATGCCGCCGGAGTTCCTGAAGCGGCTCAACCGTATCCTTCAGCTGCGACCGGGCGACGCATTCGGCGTCCAGGAGGATGCGGGGCGGCGGGTCCGGCTCGCGCCCGGCTTCGCCGTCATCGCGACGGCGAACGAGCAGACCCCGCACCGCTATCGCGGCCTCGACCGCTTGAGCGCCGAGCTCATCAACCGCTTCGGCGCGAATGCGTACCGGGTGCACTACCCCGACACCGGGCGCGACTACACCGAGTTCCCGAGCGAGAACGCGCTCCTCGCGACCGCTGCGGCGGCGGACGCGCACGGCGAGCTGCCCCGGGGACTCGGCGCCGACGCGATCGAGCGCGTGGCCCGCGCGGCGTTCATCAGTCAGCAGGTGTTCTCCGGCGAGCACGGCGCGGGCTTCCGCGAGTACGTGAGCACGGAGCGCGAGATCGACGGTCGGCCCGGGCTCGAGGAATCGGTGCTCGCCCCGCGCACGCTCGTCGCGATCCTGCAGAAGGTCAGCGGCAGCGCAGGTGCGATCACGCTCGATCTCGCGCTGTCCCGCTTCGTGGAGGGGATCATGCACCGGGAGGATCGGCGCGTGCTCGCGATGATCCTCGAGGGTCAGGGGTTCCGGATCGGCTGACCGGCCTCGCGAACCATCGTGTGCTCACGCGCGAACGCACGGGTGATCGTCCTCGCCTACTGGTTCGAGAACGCCGCATCGAAGGAGGAGTCCGGGCGCTTCCAGAGCAGCGAACGGATGCGCCCCACCGCCTCGGCCGCGCCGTGCAGGCGGTCCATGCCCGCGTCCTCCCACTCGATCGAGATGGGTCCTGCGTAGCCGATGGATCCGAGTGCGCGGAAGGCGTCCTCCCAGTGGGTGTCGCCGTGGCCGGTGGAGACGAAGTCCCAGCCCCGGCGGGGGTCGCCCCACGGCAGGTGCGAGCCGAGTACCCCCGCGCGCCCGGTCTGCGGGCGCAGGCGCGTGTCCTTGCAGTCGACGTGGCAGATGCGATCCGCGAAGTCGACGATGAAGCCGATCGGGTCGATGCCCTGCCAGACGAGGTGGCTCGGATCCCAGTTGAGTCCGAACGCGTGCCGATGATCGATCGCCTCGAGTGCCCGCACCGTGGTCCAGTAGTCGTAGGCGATCTCGGAGGGGTGCACCTCGTGCGCGTAGCGCACGCCCTCGCCGTCGAACACGTCGAGGATCGGGTTCCACCTCCTCGCGAAGTCCTCGTATCCCTCATCGATCACCGCGGCGGGCACCGGCGGGAACATCGCCACATAGGGCCAGATCTTCGAGCCGGTGAACCCCGTGACCACATCCGCCCCCAGCTTGCGGGCGACGCGCGCCGCACGCTGCATGTCCTCGGCCGCGCGCTGCCGCACGCCCTCGGGCTCGCCGTCCCCCCAGACGTAGGGGCGCACGATGGCCCGGTGCCTGAAGTCGATCGGGTCGTCGCAGACCGCCTGCCCCGCGAGGTGGTTGGAGATCGCCCATACCTTCAGGCCGTGGCGGTCGAGGACCTCGAGGCGGGAGCGGAGATAGGCGTCGTCCTCGTCGGCCCGCGCGAGGTCGAGATGGTCGCCGGAGGCCGCGATCTCGAGGCCGTCGTAGCCCCAGTCGGCGGCGAGCCGTGCCACCTCCTCGAAGGGCAGGTCCGCCCACTGGCCGGTGAACAGGGTAACGGGGTGGGATGCCTCGTGCGTCATGACTGGTCGCTCCTTCGCTGCTGCAGATCGGTGAGGGAATCGAATGTGATGCGGGCGAGCTCGTCCTGGCTCTCGGCGAGCGGTCGCCAGATCGACGCCGCCGTCGCAATCGTGTCGTTGTCGCCCGTGAAGCTCTCGAGCGTGAGCGGACCGGCGTAGCCGATCTCGTCGAGCGCATCGAGAAACGCTTCCCAGTCGATGTGATCGGGGCCGACCGGCCCACGGTCGTTGCCGCAGACCTGCACCACCTCGACATATGGGGCGGCTGCCCGGATCGCTGCCGCGGGCGAGCGCTCCTCGATGTTCAGGTGGTAGGCGTCGAGCGCGATCCCCACTCCCGCCCCGAGCAACGGGCCCAGCGCGTCGAGCGCCTGTTCGACCGTGTTGATCAGGCTCGTCTCGTAGCGGTTCAGCGGCTCGATGGCGAGCGTCACCCCGCGCTCCGCGGCGTAGTCGGCCACCGGGCGCAGCGCGGCCTGCAGCGCGGCGATCGCGGCGGCG
>NZ_JBHSRW010000277.1:0-2733 GCF_042659205.1 Leucobacter soli | reverse complement strand
CGCCTGCTCGCCGAGGCGGAGCGGCGGGCGCGCACGAGCGGCGTCGCAGAGCTCTACACCGACGCGAGCATCACCGCCCGGCCGTTTTTCGAACGCCGCGGCTTCCGCGTCGAGCGCGAGCAGCGGCAGGTCAGGTCGGGAGCGGAGCTGGTGAACTTCAGGATGCGCAAGCGTCTCGGGGAGCCGGATGCGCCCGAGCAGACCGGCACCGGCCGCACCGGCCGCACCGGCCGCACCGGCGATTCTCCTCCGGCCCGTCACGCCCGTCCGGCCGCTGCGACCACGGCCAGAACCGCAACCGCAGCCGCAGCCGCGGATCGCCTCCCTCCCCTCCGACCCGAAAGGGAATCATGACCGAGCACACCGCACCGACGTCGGGATCCGCGCTCTGGGTGTATGCGCACCCGCGCGCGACATCCCTCAACGCCCGGCTGTTCCGGGCGGGGCGGGAGGCACTTGCCGAGAGCCGCAGCGTCGCGATATCGGATTTCTACGCGCAGCGCTTCGATCCCGTGCTCCGCATCTCGGACCTCGGCGACGCCTCCGACACCCCCGGCAGCATCGTGGAGCAGGCGGGCGCCGCATACGCGAGCGGGACGCTGCCGGTCGACATCCGCGAGGAGCAGCGGAAGCTGACCGAGGCCGAGCTCCTGGTGCTGCAGTTCCCGCTCTGGTGGTTCGGCGTCCCGGCGATCCTGAAGGGGTGGTTCGATCGGGTCTTCACCGACGGCTTCGCCTTCGGTGGCACGGATCCCGAGCTCGGCGTGCCCCGCCGCTACGGCGACGGGCCCCTCGCCGGGCGGCGCGCGCTGATCGTCGTCACCGCCGGGGAGGATCCCGGCTCGATCGGCGCGCGCGGGATCAGCGGGGACCTGGAGTCGCTGCTCTTCCCCCTGACGCACGGCACCCTCTGGTACGCGGGCATCGCGAGCCACGCGCTGCACGTGGTCCACGACGCCGACGGGCTCGACCCCGACGGCGCCGAGCGCGAGGCGACGCGGCTGCAGGAGCGCCTGCGCGGCCTGGAATCGGAACCGACACTGGCATACCGGAGGCTCCGCGACGGGGACTACCGCGGGAACCGCGCGCTTCGGCAGGATCTGGCGCCCGGGCGCACGGACTTCGGGATCCATCTGCACGACTGAGTTCGGTACCACGTAGTCGCTGCGGGGGCGCGGCGAACTCGACGGACGGGTTCTCACGTACCCGTGTCAGTGGCTAGGGTGGCGTCTGGCCGCCGGCGGAACTCCGCCGGCCCGCGCGGCCGCGACGACACGAGGAACCCGAGTGCCTGACTACAACATCGCCAACCCCCACGAGTACGACCACAGCCACTCCTCCTCCGCGGGATCCGGCTGGTTGCGCGCCGCCGTCTTCGGCGCGATGGACGGACTGGTCTCGAACATCGGCCTGATCTCGGGCATCGCCGCGGCCGGCGCGAGCCCGGGCATCGTCGCGATCACGGGCGTCTCCGGGCTGATCGCGGGCGCGATCTCGATGGCGCTCGGCGAGTACACCTCGGTGCGCACCCAGAACGAGCAGCTGGCCGTCGAGGTCGAGACGGAGCGCGATGCGCTGCGTCGCAATCCGGTCGGCGAGCAGGCCGAGCTCACCGTCATGTTCGGCAACCTCGGCATGGACGCCGAGACCGCGCGAACCGCGGCCGAGCAGGTGCATGCGAACAGCGAGCAGGCTCTCAAGGTGCACCTCGCCCACGAGCTCGGCCTCAGCCCGGACGAGCGCCCGTCGCCCCTGGTCGCGGCGTTCTCGTCTTTCATCGCGTTCAGCGTCGGCGCCGTCATCCCGGTGCTCCCGTTCCTCCTGGGTTTCGGCACCCTCTGGTGGGGACTGCTCTTCGGCGGGGCGGGGCTGCTCGCCGCGGGCTTCGTCGCGGCCAGGTTCACCGACCGCAATCCGTTCGCGAGCGCGGGGCGCCAGCTGCTGTTCGGCGGCATCGCGGTCGCGGCGACCTACGGGATCGGCAGCCTGCTCGGCGTCTCCGGGCTCGGCTAGGGCAACGAGCGCGTACGCTTGAGGAATGCCCCAGGAGGACTTCGCCGACAACGACTTCGCGGCGGCCGTCCTCGCGGTCGTCGCGCAGGTGCCCGCGGGCCGGGTCGTGACGTACGGCGACATCGCGTGGGCGCTCGGCTCGAATGCGCCGCGCGCGGTCGGGCGCGTGATGGCGTACTTCGGGCATGCGGTGACCTGGTGGCGGGTCGTGCCCGCGAGCGGACTGCCGCCGCAGGGGCACGCGCGCCTCGCGCTGCCGCACTATCGGGAGGAGGGGACGCCGCTGCGCCACGTCGTCTCCCCCGACGACTACCGCATCGCGCTCTCCTCGGCTCGGCTGCCGTACGACCATGAGATCTACGCGAATGTGGAGGCGCCGTGAACGAGTCGACGAACGCGGGCGAGGCGGATCCTGCGCGCCGCACGGATGACGTGGAGCGGACACCCGGTGACGAAGTCGCGTCGAGCGATGGGGCAGGATCTGCAGGCCCGCGCGCTTCCGAAGACCACCCTGCAGACAGGGGCGCTCCCCCGCTCCGTGTCGGTTTCGCCCGCGGCGTGGCACCGGGCAAATGGGCACGCCGCTGGGCGGATTCCGGCGGCGGCCCCCTGGAGCTCGTACCCCTGCCCGTGAGCGGCAGGGCTCCCGCGGGACTCGACATCGTGCTCGAGCGCGTCCCGCCGGGCGAACGACCGACCGGCACAGCCGGCGGAGCGGGC